>NZ_VMKU01000001.1:0-17131 GCF_013276315.1 Streptococcus sp. 2741
AGAAGAACAAGCTGCCTATGGAGCAGAACCAATCGTACTTGCACCTTGGGATCCAATGGGAGCCTTGGCAGAATAATACTCTTCGAAAATCAAATTCAAACCACGTCAGCTTCGCCTTGCCGTACTCAAGTACAGCCTGCGGATAGTTTCCTAGTTTGCTCTTTGATTTTCATTGAGTATTACTAGCTTTTTCCATATTAATTCAGCTTTTTGTTTATTTTTAGTAACAGGCAAGGAGCTGTAGATAAAACTCAAGTTCATCAAAGCGACTTAAGGCCCTAATAAAAGATAAACAAAATGACGGATAGAAAAAAGCCCACACACGGAATCTACTTCCATGTGAGGGCGTTGGTAACGCGGTGCCACCTCAATTATAAAGGAACTATCTCCTTTACATCTCTGCCTTGTCTAACAACAAGCTGCACTGTAAGGTGTGCGCACCGAATTTTCATTGTTTCAAATTCATTTTTTAAATCAGCCCACTTTCACTACTTCCAACCACCTATTCACAATCACCACAGGCTCCCTGAAGATCAAAAATAGTTACTTTTCTGATTTGTTGAACTTATTTTAATACTTTGTTTTTTCTTTGTCAAGACTTTTTTACGATTTTTTTGAAAATATCATTCGAATGTGACCATGTCTTCCTTAGATCGAACATGAACATGAACATGTCCCACTTGTTAGAAATTGGATCCAACTCAATAGAAACTGAATGGAGGCTAAACAGAACTTATTTTAGAACACTCCATCTTTTCCACTAGGATTTTCAAGAATTAAACAATACTAGAAACTCTGTCTCCTAACAAATTTAGGAGAAACTTCAACAGATGTGACACTTTCCCCTTTAATAATTGCTAAAACACCTTCTATCATTTCTTTAGCCAATTTAACATAATTGGGAGCAATTGTAGACAAAGCTGGAGTATAATACTGAGAAATAGGAATATTATCAAATCCAATGATAGAAATATCATCTGGAATAAGAATTCCTTTCTCATAGCACGCACGAATCAAGCCCTGAACCTTTTCATCTCCTGAAACAAAAATAATGTCCGGATAATTTTGGGTAGTCAAGTGCTGCATTGCATAAGAATAAACTGAATCAATTGTAGATAAGCCATAAATGACTTTTAAATCCATAAAGTAATTTTTATCATTCAGAAAAGAACGCACACCTCTTTCACGATCCTTATTAACATGGGATTCTCCTCCCATAAGCAACCACATATTTTTAAATTTTTCTTCAGTTACAGCTTTCATCATATCATAAGTAGCTTGAAAATTATTATTAGATACATAGACTACTCCAGACGTTTGAGATTCACCGAAAACAAGAAAAGGCATATGGTTCTTCTTTAAATACTGAATTCTGATATCATCTACACTTTCATAAAAAACAATAACACCATCTACTAGGCTACCTGTGCTTGATATAATTGAATTACTAATTGTATCCTCCTCTCCAAAGTACTCAACTATAGCATTAACACCAAATTCTTTACACGTCCGTAACACTTTATCTAACAGCGTATGAAACCAAATTAAAGGAAAAGAGTCGATTTTTTTTACAGAAATCAATATATTTATAGCTTCTTTTTTAGTTAAATTTTTTGCATACGCATTTGGAATATACGACAATTCCTCTATAACTTTTTGAATCGCTTGATAAGTTTCTTCTTTAACATTTACTCCACCATTAATAACTCGTGAAACTGTTTTTGGAGAAAAACCTGATAAACGTGCAATATCATAAATAGTTACCTTTTTCCCATTTATATTTTTCATTTCAGTCCTCCATTACGAACATTCTAATATTACTATACAATATTTAATTTTTTTTAACAAGAGAATTTAGTAAATTATTTAAGATCCACAAATTCACAAAATTAATTTTACAAATATTCTTTCCCTTCAAAAAAGTTTAAATTGCATTTCACACCTTTATTTTTAAGAATGTTTCCAACTTCACGACAAATAAATTCATATGAGAAAAAACTGCCATGAAATTGTAGATTAACTTTTTCAGTAAAATGTGTAGGATTTATAAAAACATATAATAGCCTGTCAATGTAACATTTTAACATAGAGTTAATTTTTTCTTTAAAGATAACATTTGTTATCAACTCATCAGGAGGTAAATGAAAGGCAAACACCATTTCACAAATATCATAAAAAGAAATAAATTTGTATACTTGTATCAAACAATTATTATCAAAATATTCTATTTTACCTAAATCAAAATTGATTTTATAATCTTTCATAAAAACCTCTGAGCAAAAATCTACTCAAAAATTAGATGATTAAAACATCTAAAAAACAAAAGGACAAAAACATCTGTCCCTTTGTTTACTAAATTTCAGCTAATTTCTTCGACATAAATAACACCTACAATATTAGCAATTTCTTCCATCAGTCGAAGATGTTCAAATCTACCTGATAATTCCAGAGTAATAAATGACGCGATTTTTTTGTCTGGAACATCAAAATATTCAATTCTGTCAGAATTAACATCTCCAAATGCAGTTCTAGAATCGGTCATTCTGATACCATTTTCTGCACAATAAACCAATACACGATTATAGGCTTCTGTAGATTTAACCACTATATACAATTCAATCATTTTAGAACGATTTCGTAGATATTTTTTTAGTGGTTGGAACATGGATATCACACCCCAAACAGAAATGGCTACTAAAAGAGCTCCCTCATAAAAACCTACTCCAATAGCTAATCCAATTCCTGCCGAAGCCCAAATGCCGGCTGCAGTTGTTAAACCAGTTATTTTCTTTTTATCTGTAATAAGAATCGTTCCAGCGCCTAGAAAACCAACACCTGATATAACCTGCGCACCTAAGCGTGTAGGATCTCCTGTACCAAATTTATAAGATACGTATTCATTCGTCATCATAATTAAACATGCAGCCAGACAAACAATACTATGTGTACGAATACCTGCTGGTTGAGATTTACTTCCTCTCTCTAAACCAATTACACCACCAATAACTACTGATAAAACAATCCTGACAACTATTTCAATATGTGATAACCCAAGACTAGTGGCTGTCATGATTATTTCCTTACTTTACGCCCCGGTCTTTGTGTGAAGTATAATACAGTTCCAGAAACAATCATCAGAACAATTGTATAAACAAATACCAGAGCTTGTGCATTAGATGTTGCTGTTTCATCACCTGCTGAACGAATAGTTATACCCAGTGGTTGAGCTAATGGATGGTAAAGAAATACAGATAAGTCGAAGTCAGTTAATAAAGAGTTAAAGTTTAAAGCAATAACAGAGAGAACAACCGGTAAAATAAATGGAATGATAACCTTCATCATAGTATAAAAAGGTGAAGCACCCATACTTCTTGCTGCATCTTCCATCTCATCATCAACACTAAATAAAATAGCACGTACCATTCTATAAGAAAATGGGATTTTTACAACTATATATGCAATAAGTAGAATTACCAAACTACCTACCAAAATCTGATTCAAGACAAGAAATTGTGGCTGATTAAAAGTAAATAATAAACTTACTGCTAAAAGTGTACTTGGTAGTAACCAAGGAAGTAGAGCACCATATTCAAATAAGAAATCAAAACGAGATTTATGTTTTCTGACAACACGAGCAAATACAACTGCGAGAATTGTTGCTGTTGTCGCAGCAATAATAGAATAAATAAAGCTGACCAAGAATGGAGAGAATGCCGCACTATTACTAAAGAATAAGCGATAATTTTCTAAAGTAAAGTTTGATAATGTTAAGTTACCTGTTTGAATTGCAACTGGATCTGTAAATGAGTATAATACTATAAAAATTAGTGGAAGCATGAAAACTGTGAACAATCCATATGCTACAATGTGAGCAATGATATTCCAAGGCTTAGACGCAATTTTTTGTTTTTTAAGAGGCGCTTTAGTCTTAGAGATAGAAATATAATTTCCACCTTTTTCTATCTTATTCATGATAGTAAGCAAAATTGTAGTTGCAATACCTAAAATAATTGCAAGTAAGGCAGCTAAATCACGAGAATTCCCCATCCCTGCAAATGTAATAATCATTGGATTTATAGTTTGAAATTCTTTACCACCAACAATCATGGGTGCTGCTACTGCAGATAAACCACTAAGAAAAACCATAATAGTAAGTGCAAATAGAGTTGGAATTAAGGTTGGTAACACTACTTTTCGGAAAACAGTAAATGGTTTTGCTCCCATATTTCGAGCAGCCTCAATAGTGTGATAGTCAACGCTTCGAATTGTATTTGTTAAAAACAATGTATGATTAGCAGTTCCTGAAAATGTCATAATGAATAAGACTGCACCATACCCAATAAACCAGTTAGGGTCTAAAGAAGGGATAATATTTTGTAAAAATTTTGTAATCAATCCATAAGGACCATAGACAAATTTATATCCAGTCGCTAAAACCACTCCTCCATAAATTAAAGAGGTCATATAACCTAATTTTAAAATTTTAGCACCTTTAATATCAAAGTATTCTGTAAATAGAACACAAAGAATACCTACGATATTAACTGTAATAATGAGTGAAAATGCCAACTTAAAACTGTTCATAATACTCTGAAGTGCCCTTTGAGATTTTAGAACACGATGTACAGCATCAAGGGAAAATTCTCCTCCTTTTACAAATACATTCACTACTAGATCAAAGTTTGGATAAATAATAAATGTTACTAAGAACCAGATTAACCCTAAACGAATAAGCCAATCTTTTAAATTTAATTTATGACGCATACTGCACCTCCTTAAAATTGCAGAACGTCTGATGGTGTGATAAATAATTCCACACTTTCTCCGACAGATCTAATAGCAGCCTGACTATCAATACTTGTTACATTAAGAATCTGACTTTCAGAAACTTTTATTGTATAGTGAATTGTAACTCCAGAAAACTCAACATCAATAATTGTCCCTTTTAGAATGAAATCTTGTTCAGTTTCACGATTAAATCGAACTTTCTCTAATCGAATGTATCCTTTTTTATCTTCTAAGAAAACGCTTGCGTTTTTCAGTAATACTTCGTGGACTGTTTCATCGGTCAAAACATTAATATCTCCAATAAAATCACATACAAATTCAGTTTGAGAATTATGATAAATTTCTACTGGTGTACCGACCTGTTCGATGTATCCATTGTTAAAGACTGCAATTCTATCAGATAAAGTCAAGACTTCCTCTTGATCATGAGTAACATATAAAGTAGTAATACCTAACTCTTTTTGAAGTCTTTTCAACTCTTTTCTCAAATCTACACGTAATTTTGCGTCAAGGTTTGACAATGGTTCATCTAGACAAAGAATTTTAGGTTCAAGAACCAGAGCACGAGCCAATGCTACCCTTTGTTGTTGACCCCCAGATAATTCTGATACATTACGCTGTAACTGTTGATCAGAGATCTTAATTTTTGCTGCTACTGCTGATACTTTAGCTTTAATAACATCTGGAGCTACCTTCTTAACTTTTAAACCAAATGCAATATTATCAAAAACAGTCATAGTTGGAAATAGCGCATAAGATTGAAATACAATTCCAATTCCACGCTTTTCAGGTTCCAAATGAGTGACATCTGTTCCATTAACTTCAATACTTCCTGACGATGGATCTAGAAAACCTACCAATGCTCTCAAAGTAGTTGATTTACCACATCCTGAAGGCCCAAGAAATGTAAAGAATTCCCCTTCATGTATATCTAAATTTAGATTATCAATTGCAACAAAATCACCATATTTAATTTGAATATTATCAAATTTAATCATCTCACTAACTCCCTCTATTACTAAACCAAAAGCCTCTCTTTATTTCTTCCTTAAATTTAGAAATAATAGAGAGACTTGGACATAAAAATTAACTCTTATTTCTTATTGTACGTATTCTAATTCAGCTTTTTCTACCCATTCATCCAAATGCTTTCCAACAGCTTCCCAGTCAATATTTTGTGGTTTCACTTGATCAACAAATTTCTTAGTATCTTCTGGTAGCTCTGTTAGGGCATCTTTATTTGCAGGAATAGATCCAAAGTTCTTACTATATTCTACTTGAATTTCTGATTGACCAAACCAATCAATAAATTCTTTAGCTAACGCTTGTTTTTTACTAGTGCTTAAAACCATAGTTTGTTCAGTTACAAATGGTACACCAATCTCAGGAGTCATAACTTTGAATTCAACATTTTGTTCTTTTTGTCCAACTAATGCACCAGAACCCCACATCATTCCATATTGTATTGGATCTTCTTTGTCTAACATCTTAACAATTGAACTTTCTCCCTTTTGAAGAGTGTATGCATTTTTCAAATATTCTTTTGCTGCTTCCCAACCTTTTTCGGAAACACCTAATTCACCTTTATCATCAAGGTATCGAACTAAGATACTTGCTAGAATTGCCCGTCCTGTACCACCTTGAAGACCAGAAATTGAATATTTACCTTTATACTTACTACCTAATTCAGTCCAATCTTTAGGCATTTCTTTTACATCAGGCGCCCCAATTAAAACTAATGGTTGAACAATCACAGGATTATAATAATTATCTTTATCTGATAAAGATTGATCAATTTTATCTAACCATTTAGGCTTGTACTGGACTAGTAATTTTTGATCTCTAATTTTATTTGAATCAACAGCACCAATTCCAAATACCATATCTGCAACTGCATTATTCTTCTCGGCAATAACACGGTCTGCTAATTGAGCACCAGGAATATCAACCATTTTTATATTAAAACCAGCTTCTTTTGCTTTAGCAGTTAACCAATCACCACGACCATTTGAAACTGAGTTCGAATAGATTACTAATTCTTGACTTTTATCAGCTTTTTCTTCAGATGAAGAAGCAGTCGTAGAATTTGAACCTCCAGAGCAAGCAGCAAGTGTAGTAAGAGCAACTCCCGTTGCAAGTACAGTAGACCAAACTTTCATTTTTTTCATGATAAGTTCTCCTTTTTTATTATTTTATTTAAATTTTTCGTGATATGGAACAAATTGTCTCATATCTTCAAATACAGTATAGTCAATACGGTTTACAGTAATAGTTGGAATCTTCTCTAATAAAATTTCAGTTAATTCCGCTCTAACTTTAGTAAACTCTTCTTCCTCCTCTTCGGTTAGAGGAATCCTAAGATACCCAATTGAAATATGGAATTGATATCTATCATGATTAGGGAAACGAACACCTGCTTTTTCTGAGACATAAGTACGAATTTCTTCTAATCTCTTTGCAGAAGCTTCATCTGCAGGTTCAACTAGTATGTTTTGTTTTCCCATTTCAGTTATACGCATATGAATTTCTTCATCCAACAATGGAAAAATTTCAAGTTGTTTAGCAAAGTAATCATGTATTTCCTGTAAAGGTGTATCTAGAGGAAGATTACTGCTCCAAAACTCCGTTTCACGATTTTCATGGCACAACAATTCAATTACAGTCATGTGAATAGAATTCCTTGGAGTTAAAGTAAACTTATCGATAAATGGTAATTCTCTATAACGTAATTGAATAATATCAACAACTTCCATCAAATCTTGTTTAGTATAAAGATTTGCTACAACTGTATTCCCAGGGAAATGATTAAATTCCCCATTCTCTTTGAACTTAATTTTTGTTAAGTTTTTCATATAAAGACCTTCTTTTTTTATATTTGACATCGGTGTCATCATGTTTACATTATACAATGAAATCGTTTCCTTTGTCAAGCGCTTTCAAACATTTTTTTTAATTTATCTTTCATTAAATATGCATTTCATTAAAAGGTTAAGTAATTTTTCCAAAATACAGCACTCATATAGACAGTATCATCAATTATAGCCATTGGGTTTTTTTGATTGCCAATTCCATGTATCTCTACACATGTCTTCAATCGATTTTGTTGTCCTCCAATTTAATTCCTTATATGCTTTGTCTGCATTTGCATAACAAGTTGCAACGTCTCCTGAACGTCTTGGAACTATTTTATAAGGAATAGGGATCTTATTAACACTTTCAAATGTATTTACAAGTTGTAATACACTAGTGCCTTCTCCCGAGCCTAGGTTATAGATATAAACATCTGTTTTTTCAGATACTTTTTCTAAAGCTTTTATATGTCCTATTGCTAAATCTACTACATGGATATAATCACGCACACCAGTACCATCAAGCGTATCATAATCATTTCCGAACACACTTAGCTCTGACAGCTTACCTACCGCTACTTGTGCAATATAAGGCATCAAGTTGTTAGGAATTCCTGAGGGATCTTCCCCAATAAGCCCAGACTCATGAGCACCAATTGGATTGAAATAACGAAGCAACGCAATACTCCATTCTGAATCTGCCACATGAACATCTTTTAAAATTTGCTCAAGCATCACTTTCGTATACCCATAAGGATTTGTCGCACTTGTTTGCATCGTCTCAATTAGAGGTGACTGATTGTTAATTCCATATACAGTCGCACTTGAAGAAAAGACAATCTTTTTAACATTAAATTCTGACATCACTTCAACAAGTGCCAATGTACTCATAATATTATTTTTGTAGTACATCACAGGCTTTTGCACGGATTCTCCGACAGCTTTATAACCTGCAAAATGAATTGCAGCATCAATCGATTCTTGTTCAAATACCTTTCTCAATGCTTGTTTATCACAAACATCTAATTCGTAAAACACAGGACGTATTCCTGTAATTGCTTCAATACGGTCTAGCACCAAGATGCTAGAATTCGAAAGGTTGTCGACAATGATAACTTCCTTTCCTAAATTTAGTAATTCTACTACGGTATGGCTACCAATATAACCAGCTCCGCCTGTTACCAATATTGCCATTTGGGTTTCCTCCTAATTAATTCCAACCGACTTAACAAATCTCATAAACGCTTCATGCCCAGACGGTGTATTCTTATAAACTCCTGCATCTTCCAGAACTCTCGCAAATGCTTGTCCTACTTCGTGTTGAACTACGCTATTAACCTCTTCTTTTTTAATGTTAGGATATTTTTCTTTCAATTGGTCGGCCCATTCTAAATGATAATCCGCAATTGCGTTTTCCTCTCCTAAAAGATATTTTCCAACTTCTTCTAACTCTGGTTTCAAACGAGGTGGTAATATCGCAAGTCCCATCACTTCGATTAATCCGATATTTTCCTTTTTAATATGTTGTACATCTTGATGAGGATGGAAAACACCATCTGGGTATTGTTCAGTAGTATGATTATCTCTTAGAACAATATCTAATTCATATCTCCCGTCCACTTTACGAGCAATAGGAGTCACCGTATGGTGTGGGACATCTTCAGTCATAGCAATGATGTCTACTTCTAAATCTGAATATTCTCTCCACTTATTTAGAATTTTAGTAGCTAAATCTAACAAGCGATTTTTATTTTCACTTTGTAACCTAATTACTGACATTGGCCATTTTACAATACCAGCATTAATATCCTCAAAGTCTTTAAAACAAAATTCACTCTCAAATTTTGCTTTTTCCATTGGGAAAATATATTTCCCTCCCTGATAGTGGTTATGACTAAGAATGGAGCCTCCTGAGATAGGAAGATCAGAATTTGAACCAGCAAAATATCCTGGCAAAATATCAACAATCTCCAATAATTGTTCAAATGTTTTAGAGGTAATAGCCATTGGTACATGTTGACTATTCAAAAATATCGCATGCTCATTAAAGTATGAGTAGGGAGAATACTGGAATCCCCATACTTCGTCACCAAGTTTCAACCGAATAATTCTATGATTCGAACGTGCTGGATAATTTATTCGCCCCTGATATCCTTCATTTTCCATACATAGTAAACATTTGGGATAATTAGTTGCTTTTACTAATTTTTCAGCAGCAATTGTTTTTGGATCTTTTTCGGGTTTTGACAAATTTATCGTAATCTCTAGCTCTCCGTATTTAGTTGATGCTCTAAACTCAATATTCTTAGCAATAGCAGAAGTTTTAATATAATCACTATCTTTACTTAACTTATAAAACTCTTCAACTGCTTCTTGAGGTGATATATCATATGAACTCCAAAAAATATCATTTAATCGACTAGGTAAAGGAACTATGAAATTCATTAACTCTGCTCCTAAACATTCCTTTTCCTCGATTAAATCTTTAATTTTACCGTTTTTTAAGGCGATTTCCACTAAGTAATCTTTTATTTGTTTCAGGTCATTTTCATCGGAAATGCGATCAGTTCCCTCCTCACCTATTAACGCTAATACTCTATTTTTCACATATATTTTGTCAATTTCATTATACATTCCGTATTCAATTACTCTATCAACAAAATTATCAATAATTGTTTTCATATATTTTTCTTTCTAATTTATGTTCCCATATTTTCTATACATTATCCATTTATAAATTGCTTGCGTAGTATGAGCAATTTTATCAAGGTGATGAATAATATCTAAAGCACCAATTACTTCAGAAACATTCCCATCATCTTCAAATATGTAATTCATTATTTTCTTTTCAATATTTATACTAAGCTCTTCTATCTCATTCTGTTTTTGTATAACAACCATATCTAAACATCCAGATTGTTCCTCTCTATAACAAGATATAGCCCTATTCATATGCTGTCCGATAACTTCATGAAGTATTTTTATTTCTGAAATAATTTTCTTCAAATTTTCATTATTTTGAATAATCTGTAGATTTTTTAAAATTTCAACAATTCTATCCCCAATACGTTCAATGTCAGTTGATATTTTTATTACACTAATAATTCTTCTTAAGTCATATGAAACAGGATGTTGTAAACAAATTAACTCAAATCCTTTTTTATCAATATTTAGAACTGACTCATTTATGATTAAATCTTCTTTAATCAATTCTACTCGTTCTTCATTTGATAAATATTCAAATAACTTCTCATATTTATCAAGCACAGATACCCAAATGGTCTCTAAATTATTTGATAATTCTATAATTTCATTTTCTAAATATAACCTTAACATTTAGGTACCTCTTCTTAACAAAGTTCAATAGTAACAATTAATATTTTAAACAATATATCAAACATCAATAACTAGAATACTTGCATCATCCTTCTTTCCATAGATTGGATCAATAGCAGAAGAATTAAATCTCATCTTAATTAACTCTTCAAAAGTTTTATTTTGATTATTTTGATAGAATTCATAAAAGCCATCGCTCATTAAAACAATTTGTTCACTAGTAACATCTATTTGATTAATAATAGCATGGTCTAAAAATCTCTCATCCAACGAACCTATCCAGTACCCACTCGGTTGATTAGATAATTTTCTGATTTTTTGTAAAATAATTTTTTTATTTAAAACACTATTTGTACCAATTGAATCTTTTATCTCATTTTTCCCTTTTTCAAATAAGTTATCTACTCTATGATCAGTTATTTCCATTTCGTTTACTAACATGACGCAGTCACCTAGCATCATATACTCCAACTTTTTTTCTGAAAGTTTAGCAAATATAAAAGCAAATATTGGTAAGCGATAATACTCTGTTAATTCATATGAGTTTAAACCGATTTCATCTTTAACCTCGAGTAAAGCAGTTTCAAATATTTGTTTAAGAGTTTTTGATTCTTTACAATTAACCGACAAACTTTCTGATAAAATATGTACAACTTCTGAGACTGAATAACCTATCTCCTCTTTAGAATTATATAAATCTGTAGCTCCATCAATAATCCAAAAATACTGATTTTGTGAACCTACAGCATCCTCATTTTCTACGGAACTTCCTTGTATCGAACAAATTTTATTTATCTTTACCATAATACTTCAACCCTTTTAGTGTCAAAAGTAAACCAATTCCTGTCACTGTTAAGAATAGTTCCATAATCTTGTTCGAACCAGTCTTTGGTAATTTTTGTTTTACATCTACTATTTCTTTAGATTTATTAATATGATTTTCAGTTTCTCTGCCATCTCCAACTATTTTATAGTTTACTTCTTCTGTCTTATTATCTTGTTTATTGTCGATCTTGTCATTCATTTGTCTATTATCTTTACTTGAGTTAAACTCTCCGTTCTTCTGGTTACTATCAATTACATTATTTGAATTAGATTGTTTTTCCTCTTTGTTTTTTTCTTTTTCGTTTTTATCACTTAAATTATTTGTTACAATTTTGTAAAGCCCATTCTCCGTTACAATATTGAAATTACCATCGCTATCACGTATAACAGGTTCTTTCTCATTTGCATTAGATTTGATGAATGATATATACTTACCGGATAAATTGTAAAATTGGTTATTTAAAACGGTTATTTTACCCTTTGAATCCTCAATAACAATTCCTTCTTTACCACCGAATATACTATTCTCTGAGACTACTAAATTATCACTAACTCGTAATAATTCAATATTTGGTTGTTCTGTTTCCTTAGAATTATTATTAATTACATTTTTTGTTACAGTAATATCTGATACTTTTCCTAAATATTCTGCACTATCTTTTGCAACTCGTATCGCTTTTGTTTTAGGATCGGCAATATTAAATATATTTTCGGCGATAACCACCTGTTTATTTAAATCTAATAGGTCTTTAGTGTTTTTATAGCTATAAGCATTTACTAAAGCTGCTCCGCTTTCTCGATAATGTACACTCTCTCCTTTAACTTTCTTATCAAAGCGATTTCCTTTGATTAATACATCAGTGAATCCTGTAAAACGTACACCTGCATACATCATGTTATCAAAATGATTATTTAAAATTTTAATATTAGAGGGGTTCTGTGTCGACAATGTTTGATAGTGTGTGCCAATTGCTGTTACTAATTCCCCAGATTTATCACTTTTGCCAAAATAGGAATTTTGAATAGTCACATTTTCAGATTTTTTCCCATCATCATTCAAGGCATAAGGAAAACCTTTTCTAGTTAATGGTTCAATCTGAATGCTCTCCTTACTTATGATTTGCCCATCTTTCATCGTTTTGGGTAAAGCTTGACCAAGAAAACGAGAATTATCAACTAATACATTTTTCGAACCTGCAATTTGAATAGCATGCCCTTGATAACTATCCTTGAATGTTACATTTTTTATAGTTACGTTATTTGAATTCCCAATAGCAAATGCACCTGAAGAATTTATAAGTGGTAGATTTTTTGCTTTAGTTCCTTCTTCATTCAAAGCACCGTTCATATCAATCGTACCACCAGAATAACTAATATCTTCTGTTGGGCCCCATTCTACTTGCGCACCATCATCCGTAAATAAACCTGTCATAAAAACAATGGAAGGGTGATTCTTAATATTTATACCATTTAGAATTGTAGCTTTCTCATTCAATTCTAAGTGTGTATGACTTTTTAAAAAAACAATTTCTTTTACTAAATAAGTTCCTTCAGGAAAATATACATTTCCTCCACCTAGCCCTTGAGCTGCAGCATCTATTGCATCTTGAATTGCTTGTCGATCATCATGAATCCCATCACCTACCGCACCATAATCTTTTACACTTAAAGCAGTATCTTCAAATTCTTTTTTGATAATTCTGTCACTTATAACATCTTCCTTATAACTCTTATTTTCATTAGTAGATGTTACTGTAGATTCAACTGTTCTGTTGTCTAATTGTGAATTGGAACGAATAGTACCATTAGAGCTGATACTATTAAGACTTAACGAATTATCTAAACCATTAGTGGTTGAATTAGAGGCAATCATTTCAGCAGAACGATTCTGATTAACAGTTGGTGAATTATCTAAATCATTAGTAATTGCATTAGAAGACTCTTTTGTAGCCATCGGTGAAGAACTAGTAACAACTTCATCCGATAAAATACCTTGGCTTCCCAAAATTGAAATTGCCAATAGTACCGAGCAAGTCCCCACCTTTAATTTACGAATACTGAATACCTCATTAGGAACAAAATATTTCATCAGAACCTCCAATTTTTTTTACTATTTTTAACAATTGATTATTACTTTTCTTAAAATAGATAGAATGACACCGCTGTCATTATCTTTATCATATATTTTCCAAATTGAATTGTCAAGGAATAACACAAGAAAATATTAAAATTTATACTCTTCGGAAATCTCTTCAAACTAGGTCAGTGCCGCCTTGCCCTAAGTCTAGGTTACTGACTTGGTCAGTTCTATAGTAGACTGAAACTAAAATAGTACACCTCTACTTCTAAAACATTGTTAGAAATCGATTTGACTGTCCTAATCGATTTGTCCTATTCTTATTTCATTTTACTATATCTACAACCTCAAAGCAGGGTTTTGAGCTATCTATGGCCAACTTCCTAGTTTGCTCTTTAGCCTTCCATTCAAAAGTGATGCTATCTTTCTTAGCTTGAATATAAAATATCCCATTTACTATATTTAAATTTGTTGATATGTTGTAAATTATAAATGAAAGAACAAATATCTTGTCATACAAGCATTCGCCAGGGATATTTACATGAATATCGCTCATATGGCGGATTGAAACTAAAACACTACAATATATTTCTTAAATAGACCTTCTATAAAAGCTAGATTTAACCTCGATAAAAATAGATGCAGTGCTTCTAAAATACTGGAATAGGGCATATAGGTAATCGTAGACAAGTGTTTTATAGATTGTCTCGCGGGAGATCTAATGATGTATAGCAAGCATCACTAAACGTATAGAATATTTGTATTATTACAATATCAATATGCTATAAATTCTATCATGCAAAAGAATGACTAGAACATGAAAGACAGGCACAAAACTTTGAACAATATTCTGAAAACAAAAAAAGACGCGAGTTTCCACAATCTCACTCATGGAAACTCACGTCTTTCAAAAAATAGGGTGAATTGAAAACTAGAACAAGACACTAGATTTTCTAAATGATGTCTAGTAAGGATTCTAAATGCTACACTAAATTGCTCACATCTTATTTCAAACCACGGGACTCCCACAAGAAAGGAAAATCCTATAAAAATTCTCTCTCTGAGGAGAAAGGGGCCTCAACTACAGGTGTAAACTATTATCAATTGAAAACAACAGTTTTTACACTCAATTAGACTTTTTAGGGACAGTATTACTTTCGCTTGTCTGTAGTTTGTCATTTTTTTGATAAAGTTAGTACTTTTTCAGAAACTGTTTTGAAAGTCTCAATGATATAGTCCACTTCTTCATCGCTTAATTTAGTGTGAAGAGGGAGCGTAATTTCATTCTCAAAGAAGGCATAGGCCTTAGGATAGTTCGTCATATCAAAGCCAAGATTCTTATAGGCTGTCAAGAGCGGAAGCGGTTTGTAGTGAACATTACTTGCAATTCCTGCTTTAGCCAATTCTTGGATGATGAGGTTGCGTTCTTCTAGGCTTGCTCCTTCTACACGGGTGATGTAGAGGTGGCAGCATGATTCAACTGTATCAGTCTTGTGTGCCAATGGATGGATACGAGAACCTGCAAAACCACGATCATAACGGTCCACGATGTCCTTACGACGTTGTAGCAAACTTGCGTAACGGTCCAATTGTACCAAACCAAGCGAAGCCATGATATCGGTCATATTGCACTTGTAGGCTGGTGTGACAATATCGTATTCCCAAGAACCCAGTTGCATCTTAGCAAGAGCATCCTTAGTTTGCCCGTGAAGGGAAAGGATTTGGAATTCCTTGTACATCTCTTCGTCGTCAATCGCTGGATTGGCCTTCCAAGTCGCACTTCCACCTTCTGCCGTTGTAAAGTTCTTAACGGCATGGAATGAGAAGGAAGTAAAGTCAGCGATAGAACCAGCCGGTTGTCCTTTATAAGTAGATCCCAAAGCATGGGCACTATCAGAGACAATGACAATACGGTTAAAGATCTTTTGCCACTTGCTTGACGCTACAAACAAGTCACGTTTCTTCTCCACAACTTGGAACAAACGGTCATAGTCACAAACAATCCCTGCAAGTTCTACTGGGATAATCACTTTAGTCTTTTCAGTAATGGCTTGCTCAAGCAGGTCATAGTCCATCTCAAACGTATCTGCTTGGATATCCACCATGACAGGGGTTGCTCCCACGTGCGTAATGACACTACATGAAGCCGTATAGGTCATGGCTGGAACGATGACTTCATCACCAGGTCCCACTTCCAAAACGCGTAAAATCAACTCCAGAGCAGCTGTCGCAGAGTTGAGACAAACAGTCTTAGGTGTCTGTGTGTAAAGAGACAAGCGGCGCTCCAGTTCTTTTGTTTTAGGACCTGTTGTGATCCAACCAGAACGCAGGGTATCCGCTACTTCAGCAATTTCTGCTTCTGTGATATCAGGCGGTGAAAATGGAATATTGTAATTTGGCATTGATTTGCTCCTTTTATCTGTACTCATTTTCTTATGACTACTTTATTTTAGTACCTCAAACACGGTTTGAAACATGATTTTGATGTCCCCAAGGAAACTAAACTCTCGGAGATAGGCGAGGTTATAGCGCATCTTTTCAGGAAGAACATGCTCCACATAGGCCTGATCAACTGACAGACCTTTCTCCGTCATTTGACTGATGATGGTGTCCTCATCCTTGTAGTTGATGCTGGCTGGAGAGGTAATCCCTGCTTGCAAGAGCAAGGTTGCCATCATTTCAGGGCTATACTGCTCTGTATAACGTGGCACTTCAGGTCGTGTACCGACAAAGGACATCTCACCTTTCAGGACATTGACCAACTGAGGCAGTTCGTCCAAACGGACACGTCGGATGAAATTGCCAACCTTGGTAATGCGGCTATCGTTAGCAGAAGTCACCAGACTTCCTTTTTTATCCGCATCCGTCACCATGGTACGGAACTTCCAAATCTTGAACCGACGGTTGTACTGGGTCACACGCTCTTGCTTGTAAATCACTGGCCCCTTGCTATCCAACTTGATCCAAATGCTCAAGATGAGAAAGATGGGAGAGGTCAGAACCAGTAAGACCAAGGCCAAAACCCAGTCCAAGCAACGCTTGAAAATCAGCGAACCCTTCCTTTTAGAGACAAGCTGGTAGTAAGACTCAACCTCACTTGATTTCATTTCCACAGGCAAGTCTTCCCATTTCAGCATGCTGTTCTCCTTTGTTTTTATTATACTATTTGTCAACATTTTTCATTATACCACAAAATGGAAAAGGCGGTGAAAGAAATCTGTAATTTGAAGGATTTCCTTCCCGACTTTATCACTTA
>NZ_VMKU01000010.1:0-17530 GCF_013276315.1 Streptococcus sp. 2741
ATACTCTTCGAAAATCTCTTCAAACCACGTCAGCGTCGTCTTACCGTATATATGTGACTGACTTTCTACAACCTCAAATCAGTATTTTGAGCATCCTGTGGCGAGCTACCTAGTTTGCTCTTTGATTTTCATTGAGTATTAGAAGTCCCTTTTCTAAAATTTTTGTAGCAAAAAAGGAGATTTTACAACCTCCTCATAAAAGTAATTATTTTACCTAAATTTTCAAGAATCGACGCATGGATATTCCTGATCCCAGTGAACCAATAAAAATTCCAATCACAAATAGTAGGGCAATCATCAACGGACTAAATAAATCTGGACTAATCATAGATAGATTTTGTCCTACCAACGATTTGTTAACAGATTGGTAAACCATTTGATAAACAATAAAGACCAAAACAGATGGTGCGATAGCTCCCAATAAACCGATAAAGGCTCCTTCTAACAAGAACGGTCCACGAATATAACTGTTTTTAGCTCCGACCAAGCGCATGATTTGAATTTCGCGACTGCGGGAAATAATAGTAATACGAATGGTATTTGAAATCAAGAAAACTGCGACAAAAATTAACAAGGCAGCAATCCCTAGTCCCCAAACACGGATAAATGAAGCTAACTTGAAGAGTCTTTCTGTATTGGCACCGCCATCTTGAACCTCAGAGACACCTTCAATTTTTTTAGCATCTTCGGCTATAGTTTTTACATCATTTGGAGTATTTGCCTCTACAATATAGGCATCATAGAGAGGATTGGCATCTCCTTCAAAGATTTTCCAGTTATCTCCCATTGTCTCGGTTAACTTTTCATATTGTTCTTCTTTACTTGAAAAGGTAACACTCTTAACCGTAGACATGTTCTTCAAAGAATCATATACCTTGTGGTAGTCATTATTTGTAACAGTTTGACCTTCTTTTTCAATTGTCTGACTGTTATCTTCCACATCCTTTCGGATATAAACTACTACACGGACATTATTTTCAATATCTGTAGCTAGTTTCGCTGTATTAAAAATAACAGATGCAAATATTGCCACCAAGGTCAAAGTAATCATGACTGAACTGACAGCAGCTACTGTCATCCAACCATTTCGTTTCAAACTTTTTAAGGCTTCAAATAAATGGCGAAAAAATCTACTAATCATCGTATCCATACTCTCCTTTTGATTCGTCACGAACAACACGGCCATTTTCAATGGCAATGACACGGTGGCGCAAGGTATTTACAATCTGGCTATTATGAGTCGCCATCAAAATAGTTGTCCCTTGTAGGTTAATCCGTTCCAAGAGATTCATAATTTCCCATGAATTATCAGGGTCCAGGTTTCCTGTTGGTTCATCGGCTATCAATACTTTTGGATTGTTTACAATAGCACGTGCAATCGCAATCCGCTGTTGCTCTCCACCTGAGAGCTCATTTGGGAAAGAACGAACCTTGTGCTTCAACCCAACCAAGTCTAAAACTTCCATCACACGTTTTTTGATATTACGGCGATTTTCCCCGATTACTTCCATAGCGTAAGCAATATTTTCATAGACAGTTTTCTTTGGTAACAATTTATAATCCTGGAAGACAACCCCAACACTACGACGTAGAAGCGGGACATCTTTCTTTTTGATCTTAACCAGATTAAAACCAGCAACTGATAGGCTTCCTTTATCGATTTTTACTTCACGATACAGAGAACGAATAAAGGTTGACTTCCCTGCTCCTGAAGGTCCTACGATGTAAGCAAATTCCCCCGGTTGAACGCTGACCGAAACACCGCGTAGGGCAGTCGTTCCGTTGTCGTATTTTTTAACGACATCTCTCATTTCAATGATTGACATGTGAGTTCCTTTCTATCTTAGCTGATTCGCCACTTGAGATAGGCATCGATAAAACCATCTAGGTCTCCGTCCATAACCTTATCTACCTGAGCAACCTCAAAGCTAGTTCGGTGATCTTTTACCATAGTATAAGGAGTGAAGACATAAGAACGGATTTGGCTTCCCCATGTGATTTCTTTTTTCTCACCCTTGAGGGAATCTACCTCCGCAGCTTTCTTTTCTTGCTCCATTTGATAGAGCTTAGCCTGCAACATCTTCATGGCACGATCTCTATTTCCATACTGGGTACGATCCACTGTTGATTGAACAACAATTCCAGTTGGAATGTGGGTTAAACGTACACCTGTTGAAACCTTATTGACATTTTGTCCACCGGCACCACCTGAACGGAAGGTATCCATCTTGATGTCATCTTCCCGGATTTCCACTTCAATGGTATCGTCCAACTCAGGCATCACTTCTACGGATGTGAAAGATGTATGGCGACGTTTGGCAGAGTCAAATGGTGAAATTCGCACCAAACGGTGTACCCCCATTTCTGACTTGAGAAGACCATAGGCATTAGGCCCTTCAAATGATAAGGTTACTGACTTGATACCAGCTTCATCCCCTGCTTGGTAATCCAATACTTCCACTTTAAAGCCTTTAGCATTACCATAACGAGTATACATACGAAGCAACATATCACCCCAGTCCTGAGCCTCAGTACCACCAGAACCTGGATGGATTTCCAAGATGGCATTGTTGTGGTCATAAGGTTCTGACAAGAGTAGAGTCATCTCATAGCTGGTCATCATCTTATCAAGTTCGGCTAACTGCTCTACCAGTTCTTCTTGAACTGACTCGTCTTCAGCTAAAAAGTCCAATAAAATTTCGACTTCATCCTGCAACTCTTCCATTTTGTGGAAGGTGTTATAGGTGTTTTTTAATTCATTTAATTCTTGCGACGTTTTTTGGGCCGCAATATTATCATTCCAAAAATCAGGTTCTGTCATCTTGTTTTCCAAGATGGCAATCTCTTCCTCTAGCCCTTCGAGGTCAAAGAGACCCCCTGAAAGAAGCTAATTTTTCACGATTTGCGTCAATTTTTTGACGGATTACTGAAATGTCCATAAATACTCCTTTTTTACATCATTTCATTATAGCATATTTTATCATTTCTTTCCATCTTTTGCTATAATCCCTTTTTTATGAAAAAAGAAGCCTTTCGGCTTCCCTTCTTACAAGACTTTTGCTGAAGTGCGAGTGATTTCTTCCACTTGAATACCATTTGCTTCAAATTTTTCTTTCAAGGCTGGTAAATCAATTGATCCATCGATTTGCACTTCGATAATGACCTTACCATCCTTACGCGGAATATTGACTGTATGGGAGATATTCAAATTTTCTTCAACGATTAGAGAAACAATCTTACCAAGAACGCCAACTTCATCTTCTGTAACAAAGCGCACACGAATTCCTTCTTCTCCATAACCAGCAATTTCAAGAAAGGCTTGGAAAACGTCACGGTCCGTAATAACCCCATAGACTTGATGGTTATCTACTACAGGAAGAATACCAATCTTGTTTTTCAACATCAGATAAGTTGCATCTTCTAGACTCGCATAGCCTGAAACAGTGACAACATCGCGAATCATGACATCTTTTACTTTTGTCTTATTTAGAAGATAATTCATCTCATAGATAGAAAGACTGGTTGCTTTTGATGGGCTAGCTTGGGCAATGGTTCCCTCAGTTACCAAACCAACCAATTGATCATTTTCGATAACAGGCAAGCGGTGCAACCCTTGCTCTCTCATCAAATCTGCTGCATGAGATACTGTTGTATCTGGACTAATATAAACTACCTTGCGGGTCATAAAATCTTTAACTGCCATGAGACTTCTCCTTTTCTATTCTTATCCCTATTATACAATCTTTTTGCAAATCTATCAAACGCTTACATTTCTTTTTCAAAATTCAGAAAAGTATGAATAACCTAGCAAAAAGAGCTCTGAAATCGAGCTCTGTGAATGAAGGTAAGATACGTTTCATTCGATTTTTTCAATTATTAGAAATTAACCTTTTAATGTAGATGATGATTACTTCGTAATCTCCATCTGCAACCTAAACTAGTCTCCCAGACTAGTTTAGCCACCTAGATATGCTTTTCTGACTTCTTCTGATGAAGCGAGTTCTTTTCCTGTTCCTGATAGGACGATTTTTCCTGTTTCCAATACATAGCCTCGGTCAGAGATTGCAAGTGCTTTATTGGCATTTTGTTCAATCAAGAGGACGGTTGTTCCTTGTTGCTGGATATCTTGAATGATATCAAAAATCTCTTGGATAAAGATTGGGGCAAGTCCCATTGATGGTTCATCTAAAAGAAGAAGTTTTGGTGTTGACATAAGAGCGCGTCCCATGGCAAGCATTTGTTGTTCCCCCCCTGAAAGAGTAGCTGCATCTTGGTTCTTCCGTTCTTCAAGACGTGGGAAGCGTGAAAAGACCTTCTTCAAGTTAGCTTGATTTTCTTCACGATTTTTCTTCAAAAAAGCTCCCATTTCAAGATTTTCCATAACAGTCAAGCCAGGAAAGACGTGGCGTCCTTCTGGAACTTGTGAAAGACCACCTGCCACGATTTTCTGAGCCGGCATTTTTTGGATTTCTTGACCTAAAAATTCAATCTTTCCAGAGCTTGGTCTAACCAAACCTGACAAGGTACGGAGAATGGTTGTTTTACCAGCACCATTGGCACCGATAAGGGAAACAACTTCTCCTTCATTCACTTCAAAGCTTACATCACGGACTGCTTGGATCATACCGTAATGCACAGAAAGATTATCAACTTTTAACATAGACATTAGGCTTCACCTCCTAGATAAGCTTCGATAACGCGTTTATTGGTCTTAATTTCGTCTGGAGTTCCTTGAGCAATTAAACGACCATATTCAAGTACGTAGATACGTTCTGTAACTTCCATGACCAGATTCATATCGTGTTCAATCAGCATGATTGTAATCTTAAATTCATCTTTGATGCGACGAATTAACTCAGTCAATTCCGCTGTTTCCTGCGGGTTCATACCTGCGGCTGGTTCATCTAAAAAGAGAATTTTAGGTTCCGTAGCGAGGGCACGAACAATTTCCAAACGACGTTGTTGTCCGTAGGCGAGGTTTTTAGCAAGAGTCTCTGCATCACCATCTAAATCAAAGATTTTCAGCAATTCTAAAGCTTTAGATTTTAATTCTTTTTCACTCTTGTAAAAAGCTGGTAAGCGTAAGAAACTAGCAAAAACATGTTGTTTGTGATGGTTGGCAAAGGCAATCAAAACATTGTCCAAAACGGTTAAATCTTTAAAGAGACGGATATTTTGGAAAGTACGTCCAAGTCCTAAAGAAGCAATCTTATAAGGTGCCTTTCCATTCAAAAGGTGACCATCTAGGGTTACTGTTCCCTCGCTTGGTTCATAAACACCCGTCAAGAGGTTGAAAAGAGTGGTTTTCCCAGCTCCGTTTGGACCGATTAGTCCAACCAGTTCCCCTTCGTTCAATTCAAGAGTCACATCTCCAACAGCTGTTAGACCGCCAAAATGTTTGGTTAACTGTTTTACTTCAAGTAATGCCATTAGTTTTATTCCTCCTTCTTAGATTTTTTAAAGAAACGTGATAGGCTCAATTCCCATGTTCCAAGGAGTCCACCTGGTCTGAAAATCATTACCAAGACCAAGGCCAAAGCGTAAATAATCATACGCACACTAGCTACGTCTTGGAGAAGCATATTCAAAATTCCCAGAACAATAGCCGATACAATGGCACCTGTAATGGAACCAAGTCCACCAAAGACAACAATAATCAAAACGTTGATTGAGTTGATGAAAGTGTAATCTTTCGGTACAACTGAACCGATAAATCCTGCCTGAAGTGACCCTGCAATACTCGCAGTAATGGCACCAAAGACAAAAGCGATGATTTTAATTTTAGTCGTATTAACCCCAACTGACTCAGCAGCGATTTCATCCTCACGAACAGAGAGGGTTGAACGACCAATTGGACTACGCAAGAAGTTCAAGGTTGCAATGGTTGTAATCACAACAAAGAAGTAAACCATTTGCCAAGTTGTAAAGTTTGGAATTCCCAAGATACCTGCCGCACCATTTGTAAGGCTTCCGCCATTGATGATAAAGATACGGATAATTTCAGAAACACCTAGAGTTGCTACTGCAAGATAGTCCCCCTTCAAACGCAAGGTTGGAATTCCGACAAGCAAGGCAACTGCTCCTGAAAGTAAAGCCCCTATCAGCATGGCTCCAAAGAAGGCACCGTAGGTTGGTGATTTAGAACCAATAATAGCTGCTGCATAGGCACCAATCGCCATGAAACCAGCATGACCAAGTGAAAATTGTCCTGAAAAACCAACGATTAAGTTGAGACCAACAGCCAAAATAATATTAATTCCAATTTGTTGTAAAATCTGTACATAGAATAGATTGAGTACTCCGACTGAAACCAATACACTAATCAAGCCATAGCCAGCTAATAAAAGGAGTAACCATAGAATATTAACTTTTAAATTTTCCTTCATCGCTTACACCTTCTCTTTCACATTTTTACCAAGGATACCAGCTGGGCGGACAATCAAGATCAACAACAAGATTCCATAAACAATGGCATCACGGAAGTCTGACATCCCAAATGCTGTCGCAAAGGTTTCCAATAAACCAATCACAAAACCACCAAGAGCCGCACCAGGAATAATCCCGATACCACCAAGTACCGCGGCAACGAAAGACTTAAGACCTGGAGTAACCCCCATCAAAGGCTCAAGAGAGTTATAATAAAGAGCAATCAGAACACCAGCCGCCCCCGCAAGAGCAGAACCCAAAGCAAAGGTAAAGCTGATAGTCCGGTTCACATTGATCCCCATCAATTGCGCTGCATCACTATCTACGGATACTGCACGCATGGCTTTCCCCATCTTGGTCTTTTGGACAATGACTTGTAACAAAATCATCAAAAGCAAGGAAATGGCCAAGATCATTAACTGCACATTTGTTAGGCTAACTGGTCCCAAATCATAGCGAACTGTTTGAATCGCTTGAGGGAAGGCACGGGTATTGGCACCAACCAGATAGACCATGCCATACTCCAGTAGGAAAGAAACCCCAATAGCTGTAATCAAAACAGCAATACGAGTAGAGTGACGCAAAGGTCGGTAAGCAAGGAACTCAATCACGACACCAAGGATGGCTGTCGCTAGCATCGCTACAATAAGCGCTACAAAAAAATTCATTTGGAAAGAATTGATCAAGAAATAACCGATAAAGGCTCCCATCATATAAATATCACCGTGGGCGAAATTGATGAGCTTGATAATTCCGTAAACCATGGTATATCCTAGGGCTAACAGCGCATAAACACTACCTAGAATCAAACCATTTACTAGTTGTTGGAGCATAAGATTCACTCTTTCTATATATAATTCCGAGGTTTTTCCCTCACTTTTTGATAGGTTCTTAAACATCGAAACAGGGAGTGAGTCAAAGGCTCATTCCCTATTTCAACATTTTTCTATTATGGTTTTACAACTTCTGCTGCTTCAACCTTACCATTGTTCATGGTCATCATGTAAGCAGTTTTAACTGTGTTGTGGTCCGCATCGAAGCTTGTTTTACCAGTTACACCTTCAAAGTCTTTTGTTTTAGCAAGATTATCCTTGATTTCACCTGAGTTTTTAGCACCTTTTGCTGCGTTTGCTACAAGGTGAACTGAGTCATAAGCCAAGGCTGCAAATGTTGAAGGCTCTTCATTGTACTTAGCGCGGTAAGCGTCAAGGAAGGCTTTGGCTTTAGCTGAAACTTCTACAGTAGTTGAGAAACCTGAGATAAAGTAGATGTTTGATGCTTTTTCAGCAGTTGCTTGTTGTACAAACTCTTCACCGTTAAATCCATCACCACCAACGATTGGTTTGTCAATTCCCATACCACGCGCTTGGTTTACAATCTTACCAGCCTCATTATAGTAACCAGGAACAACGATAGCATCAAAGTCTTTCCCTTTCATTTTTGTAAGGGCTGCTTGGAAGTCTGTGTCACCTGCTACGAAAGTTTCATCTGCAACGATTTCACCCTTGTATGACTCGCGGAAAGATTTGGCAATCCCTTTAGCATAGTCACTGGCATTGTCAGTGTAAAGAACAACTTTCTTAGCATTTAATTTTTCAGAAACATAGTTTGAGATAATTTTTCCTTGGAAGCTATCTTGGAAAGTTCCGATAAAGAGGTAATCTTGACCTTTAGTCAATCCATCTTGAGTCGCACTTGGTGAGATCAATGGAACACCTGCTTTTGTAGCGTTCGCTACCGCAGCTGCAGTCGCACCAGATGTCGCAGGTCCTACGACTGCTGATACTTTAGATTGGGTTACAAGGTTAGTTGTAACTGAAGCAGCCTCAGCTGTTTCAGACTTATTATCTTTATCGACTACTTCGATTTGTTTTCCATCGATACCACCTGCGGCATTGATTTCATCAACAGCCAATTGGGCACCTTTTTGTTCAGCTGTTCCGTATGCAGCTAAAGAACCTGATTCTTCAAAGTTAAACCCGATTTTAATTGTCTTTTCCTCTACTGAGTTACCAGCAGTGTTGACTGCTCCAGACTTCACTTCTCCACAGGCTGCAAGAAGTGCTACACTTGCAAGCGCCACAAACGATAGGGCAAATTTTTTCTTCATCTTTTTTTGTCTCCTTATTTCTTAAATAGTCTGTTAAGAATATACCGAATTATCAGAAAATTGTCAACACTTTTCTTTAAATTTTTATCTGATAACGTTTTCCTATCGGTAAAGGTTACCCACAAAGGGTGTTTCCAGCTCTTGGATATGACAAACTCTGACTTTTTTGATAAACTTTTCCTTGCTCAAGCGCCCGACCAATTGTTCCACTTCTTGAGTTGGAACATAGAGTTGTAAGTAACGATGTTTCTTGGAATGATAGGTAATATCTCCATAATCCTGCAGTTTTTTGGCATCACGATTATAGTAAAGATAGATAATCAAGCCAGAACGATTGACTTTTTCAAACATGATAAATCCTCTTTCTAAGAAATCTCCCCCTATTATACCAAAAAAAGCAAACCCAGTCGAGTTTGCCTTCTATCATCATTAGTTCAATGAATTGTTGGCCATGATTTCATCAATAAAGCCATATTCAAGTGTTTCCTGGGCGCTCATCCAGTTATCGCGTTCTGCATCTGCATGGACTTTTTCGATTGACTGACCTGAATTTTCAGCCAAGATTTTTTCCAAGGTATTACGAGTTTTAAGCAAGTGTTCTGCAGCGATAGCCATATCAGTTTGTTGGGTACCTCCACCTGTACCGCCCATTGGTTGATGAATCATGTATTCAGCATTTGGAAGCATGAAACGTTTGCCTTTTGCTCCACTTGATGCGATGACCGTCCCCATAGATGCGGCCATTCCCATAACGATGGTTTGGACATCTGCCTTAATAAAGTTCATGGTATCAACGATTGCCAAACCAGCTGAAACAGAACCCCCAGGTGTGTTTACATAAAGGTAAATATCTTTTGTACTATCTTGGGCATCCAAGAAAAGCAATTGGGCAATAACAGAGTTAGCCATATTGTCTTCAACCGGACCTGTCAGCATAATGATGCGGTCTTTGAGAAGACGTGAGTAAATATCGTAGGAACGTTCTCCACGGCTTGTTTGTTCAATAACTACAGGAATCATTTATTTCTCCTTTTGAGTTTTATTTTTGTTGGTCAAATAACTGAAGATAAGACTATTATAATATCTAGGTCAAAAAAGGTCAAATTTTTGCTCTGTTTTCATTAGACAGAAACAAAAACCCAACCTCCTTTCGTGACTGGAAATACTTTTCCAAGTCATTCTTCTTTTCGATCTTATTTTGTACCGAACAAGCGGTCTCCAGCATCTCCAAGACCTGGAACGATATAACCGTGTTCGTTCAAGCGTTCATCCAAGGCTGCTGTAAAGATTTCTACATCCGGATGAGCTTCTTGAAGGGCTTTTACACCTTCTGGTGCTGATACAAGGCAGACAAATTTGATATTTGATGCGCCACGTTTTTTAAGAGAATCAACAGCCAAGATTGCTGAGCCACCTGTTGCCAACATTGGGTCTACTACAAAAATTTGACGTTGGTCAATATCCTCAGGCAATTTCACCAAGTATTCAACTGGTTGAAGTGTTTCTTCATCACGGTACATACCGATGTGGCCAACTTTAGCAGCTGGAACCAAGCTCAAGAGACCATCAACCATCCCGATACCTGCACGCAAGATTGGGACGATGGCCAATTTCTTACCTGCCAATTGTTTTTGAACTGTTTTTGTAATTGGTGTTTCGATTTCTACATCTTCTAGTGGAAGATCACGAAGTACTTCATACCCCATCAACATTGCAATCTCATCTACTAGCTCACGAAAAGCTTTTGTAGAAGTATCTGTACGACGCAAGATTGACAATTTGTGTTGAATCAGCGGGTGATTAATAACTTCAATTTTTCCCATTTTTGGAATTCCTTCTTTCAATTTATTCTTCTCATTATACCAAAAAACGGTTTAAAAATCTTTCTAAACCATTTATTTTTGATAATTTTTACATTAAATCTGCCTCTTTAAGAGCTGTCTGTACTGTCTCAAGTGGTAAATGAGTCAATTCTGTTCCCTTTTCTTGATAAAGGTATTGGGCATAGTCGTCCATTCGGTACTGGTTGATATAAACCACGCGCTTGCAACCAACCTGCAATAATTGTTTGGTACAGTTGAGACAAGGAAAATGGGTCACATAGGCTGTAAAGCCTTTGGGAACACCACGCTCAGCACCTTGAAGGATAGCATTGACCTCAGCGTGAAGGGTGCGAACACAGTGGCCTTCAATGACCAAACATTCGTGATCAATACAATGCTCAGTTCCTGACACCGAACCATTGTAACCAGTGGAAATAACCTTATTATCTTTTACCAGAATCGCGCCCACTTTAGCACGTTTACAAGTGGAACGATTGGCAATTAGTAGGGCTTGGGCTGCAAAATACTCATCCCAGGCCAGTCTTTTTTCAGTCATCTCTTTTCTCCTATTTCTCTATTTTTTAAAAAATGGTAAACCTAAATCTGCAATCTTTTCAGCTGGTACCTTCATGCCATCCTTGATCCATTTTAGAAGGACAGAGACGATGGCTGAGCTCCAGAAGGAATGAAGATAAGAGCTGACACCTTTTGATTTCCCATGGTATTTTTCTAGAAATTCCTGCATGGCTTGGACAAAGATTTTTTCCAGATGGTAATCCAAGGCCAATTGAATCACTCTGGCTTCCTTTCTGGCCTCCCGGAAAAGGTGAACCCAAACCAAATAAAGGTCTGTCTTTAAATCGTAATGATGCAGCTGTTCCATAATATTGTGGACACTCCGTTTAAAGACGCTCTCTAAAATTTCCTCTTTGGAGTCATAATTGCGGTAAAAGGCCGCACGCGAAACACCTGCACGTTTGACCAATTCAGAAATACTAATCTTGGTCAGTTCCTTTTTTTCCAAGAGTTGCAAGAGGGCTGTTTCAATGGCTTCTCTGGTTAATAAATTGGATTCTTGGTTTGATTTTCTGAGATTTTCAAGAGACTTTTCAGAGATTCTACGTTCAGACATAACATTTTCTTTCTACTTGTCACAACAGACGGATGATGCTTTTGTTTCAAGGGTTTTCATGATATAATTGTAAAAAAAGACAGAACCTTTGTCAATGTATAACTGACAAAGATGGAGAATTTCTATGACTTGGAAGATTATTGCTGACTCTGGTTGTGATTATCGTCAACTGCCAACACCAGCTATTAACACAACCTTTGTAAGTGTCCCCTTAACCATTCAAGTAGCTGATCAGGTCTTTGTTGATGATGCCAGTCTTGATATTGACCATATGATGGAAACCATGTATGCAACCGCAGAAGCTTCAAAATCAGCTTGTCCAAGCCCAGATGATTATTTGCGAGCATTTGAAGGTGCCAAAAACATTTTCCTAGTAACCATCACTGGTACTCTTTCTGGTAGTCACAATAGTGCTCAACTGGCCAAGAATATTTATCTGGAAGAACATCCTGACACTAAGATTCATGTAATTAATAGTTTGTCTGCTGGTGGAGAAGTTGACTTGCTCGTAGAAAAATTAAATGACTTGATTGACCAGGGCTTATCTTTTGAAGAAGTGGTTGAAGCTATCACCGCCTATCAAGAAAAAACTAAGTTGCTCTTTGTCCTAGCCAAAGTCGATAACTTGGTGAAGAACGGCCGTTTGAGCAAGCTTATCGGTACGGTCGTTGGCCTTCTAAATATCCGTATGGTCGGAGAAGCTAGTGAAAATGGAACTCTCGAATTGCTACAAAAAGCAAGGGGATCAAAGAAATCAGTTCAAGCTGCCTATGATGAGTTAGTAAAAGCTGGATATGCTGGTGGCCGTATTGTCATGGCCCAACGCAATAACGAGAAATGTTGCCAACAGCTTTCAGACCGAATCCGTGAAACCTTCCCACAGGCGGATATTAAAATTCTCCCAACATCTGGTCTCTGCAGTTTCTATGCAGAAGATGGCGGTCTGCTGATGGGCTATGAAATTGATTAATTGCATTCTTGACAAGAGGTAACCATCATCTCTTGTTTTTGTGTGGTACAATAGAGCTATGAAACATTTTGATACTATTATCATCGGTGGAGGACCTGCTGGTATGATGGCTACGATTTCCAGTAGCTTTTATGGACAGAAAACCCTCCTCATCGAAAAAAATCGGAAACTTGGAAAAAAGTTAGCTGGGACTGGTGGGGGACGTTGCAATGTGACCAACAATGGTAGCTTGGACGACCTACTAGCTGGAATTCCTGGAAACGGACGCTTTCTTTACAGTGTTTTCTCCCAGTTCGATAATCATGACATCATCAACTTTTTTACAGAAAATGGTGTTAAACTTAAGGTCGAAGACCACGGACGCGTCTTTCCAGCTAGTGACAAGTCTCGGACTATTATCGAAGCTTTGGAAAAGAAAATCACTGAACTAGGTGGTCAAGTTGCTACTCAAACCGAAATTGTTTCGGTTAAAAAAGTAGATGAGCAATTTGTCCTGAAGTCAGCTAACCAAGTCTTCACTTGTGAGAAACTCATTGTCACAACTGGTGGAAAATCCTATCCTTCGACTGGTTCGACTGGTTTTGGTCACGAGATTGCTCGCCATTTTAAACACACCATCACCGAGCTTGAAGCTGCTGAAAGTCCTTTATTAACAGATTTTCCACATAAGGCCTTGCAGGGGATTTCGCTGGATGATGTGACTCTAAGTTATGGCAAGCGTGTCATCACTCACGATTTGCTTTTTACCCACTTTGGTTTGTCAGGCCCTGCTGCCCTACGTATGTCTAGCTTTGTCAAGGGTGGGGAGATTCTCTCACTGGATGTTTTGCCTCAGCTTTCTGAGAAGGACTTGGCTAAATTCCTAGAAGAAAATCGAGAAAAAGCTCTAAAAAATGCCTTAAAAACCTTGTTACCAGAACGCTTGGCAGAGTTTTTTGTGCAAGGCTATCCTGACAAAGTCAAACAACTGACTGAAAAGGAACGTGAACAACTTGTCCAGTCCATTAAAGGACTTAAAATTCCTGTAACTGGAAAAATGTCTCTTGCCAAGTCCTTTGTCACCAAAGGTGGTGTCAGTCTCAAGGAAATCAACCCTAAAACCCTTGAAAGTAAGCTGGTTCCTGGCCTCCACTTTGCAGGCGAAGTCATGGATATCAACGCCCACACAGGTGGCTTTAACATCACTTCTGCCCTCTGTACTGGCTGGGTGGCGGGAAGTCTGCATTATGATTAAAGAACTTTTAATAGAAAAAATCGGAAGATTACTCCTCCGATTTTATTTTGCTTGAGTTTGGACATAGTGGGCAATGACATCTGATGTGTACTGGGCTGTTCCAGTACCAAATTTGTCAATATTTTCCTTAAACTCTGGGTTATAGACGTAGCCTTTACCGATATGACCGAATACTTCAATAGTACAATCAAATCCATAAGTACGAATGGCTTGCAAGAGCTTGGCTGTTTGCTCTTGGTTTTCAGTTGCTGTTACAGGCAGACCAGCTTGAAGATTTTGTGCTAAGGCTTGAAAAACTTGGTTGAAGGCAGCCGTAGCCTCGTCTTCGTGACCTTTCTGGCGCTCCAGCGCTTGGTCCATGACTTCTTGTCCATATTTCTCTACCGCCTCTTGGTGGTATTTTTGATGGTCTTGGTAGTTAAATCCAGCAAATTTCTCTTGAATGCTCATTTCTCTTTCTCCTTTTTGTTCTTGAATGGTTTTTTGCAAGGTTGAAATCAAGGTATCCAGATGTTCCCTTTCTCGAGTCAAATAGTCCAACTGCCTGGTCAAATGAGGCAATAAATCTGTCCTTTCTTCCTTTAATAGCTCTGCTATTTTTTCTAAAGAAAAGCCTAGATATTTGTAGTAAAGAATGACCTGGAGACGTTCCAAATCCTCCTGACTGTAGGTTCGATAGCCGTTTTCCGACTTTAAAGGAACCAAAAGTCCTATCTTATCGTAGTGGTGCAGGGTCTTGACAGAGACACCCGAAAGCTGTGCAGCTTCTTTTATATGGTACATGATTTCCTCCTTATACTCAATGAAAATCAAAGAGCAAACTAGGAAGCTAGCCGTAGGCTGTACTTGAGTACGGTAAGGCGACGCAGACGTGGTTTGAAGAGATTTTCGAAGAGTATTACACTGATAGTATAACCCCTCCCCTTAGGTCAGAGTCAAGCGTTTTTGCGAAATTTTTTACTTTATCATAACATGAAAATGGTTTTCTTGACAGACCTTAGAAAACATGATAGGATAGTCAAGTCTATCAATCAAAAGAAAGGCTCATTTTGAGTACTGATGAGGCTATTTGCCAAGGGCAGTAGCTTTTTCTTTTGTAACACTAATTTTAGGAGTTTAACTATGTCTGAAAAATCGCAATGGGGGTCTAAACCGGGCTTTATCCTAGCATCTGCTGGTTCAGCCATCGGACTTGGTGCCGTTTGGAAATTCCCCTATATGACTGCTGCTAACGGTGGAGGAGGCTTTTTACTGGTCTTTCTCATTTCCACTATTCTAATCGGTTTCCCCCTTTTGCTAGCTGAATTTGCTCTCGGCCGAAGCGCTGGTGTCTCAGCAATCAAAACCTTTGGAAAACTAGGCAAGAATAGTAAGTACAACTTTATCGGTTGGATTGGTGCCTTTGCCCTCTTTATCCTCTTATCTTTCTACAGTGTTATTGGCGGCTGGATTTTAGTCTATCTAGGCATTGAGTTTGGAAAATTGTTCCAAATTGGTGGAACGGGTGATTATGCTCAGTTATTTACTTCAATCATTTCAAATCCAGCCATTGCCCTGGGAGCTCAAGCAGCCTTTATCCTATTGAATATCTTCATTGTATCACGTGGGGTTCAAAAAGGGATTGAAAGAGCTTCGAAAGTCATGATGCCTCTGCTCTTTATCATCTTTGTTTTTATCATCGGTCGCTCTCTCAGTTTGCCAAATGCCATGGAAGGGGTTCTTTACTTCCTCAAACCAGACTTTTCAAAACTGACTAGCGCTGGTCTCCTCTATGCTCTGGGACAATCTTTCTTTGCCCTCTCACTAGGGGTTACAGTCATGTTGACCTATGCTTCTTACTTGGACAAGAAAACCAATCTAGTCCAGTCAGGAATCTCCATCGTAGCCATGAATATCTCGATATCCATCATGGCAGGTCTCGCCATTTTCCAAGCTCGATCCCCCTTCAATATCCAGTCTGAAGGGGGACCGAGCTTGCTCTTTATCGTCTTGCCTCAACTCTTTGACAAGATGCCTTTTGGAACCATTTTCTACGTCCTCTTCCTCTTTGCGACTGTCACTTCTTCTGTCGTGATGCTGGAGATCAATGTGGGCAATGTCACCAACCAGGATAACAGCAAGCGTGCCAAATGGAGTGTGATTTTAGGAATTTTGACCTTTGTCTTTGGCATTCCTTCAGCCCTATCTTACGGTGTTATGGCGGATGTTCACATTTTTGGTAAGACCTTCTTTGACGCTATGGACTTCTTGGTTTCCAATCTCCTCATACCATTTGGAGCTCTCTACCTTTCACTTTTTACAGGCTATATCTTTAAAAAGGCTCTTGCAATGGAGGAACTCCATCTCGATGAAAGAGCATGGAAACAAGGACTGTTCCAAGTCTGGCTCTTCCTTCTTCGTTTCTTCGTTTCGTCATTCCAATCATCATCATTGTGGTCTTCATTGCCCAATTTATGTAATCAAAAAGAACTTGAGTAGTGAACTCAGGCCCTTTCTTTTTATGGATGGCTAACAATCAATTCCAAACCTTGCCCTTCCAGAGTCCAAGCTTCAACATCACTTGGTAGGATAAAGTGGCTGCCTTTTTGAATTGGATAATTTTTCCCGTCAACAGTTAGCTGACCTTGACCAGCTAAGACACTCAATAAGCTGTAGTCAGCTGTCTTTTCAAAGTCAACTTTTCCAGTAATTTCCCACTTGTAAACTGCGAAGAAATCATTAGATACAAGGAGAGTGGAACGCAAATCATCTGCTTTAACAGTTACAGGACGGCTATTTGCTGGCTCACCAATGTTCAAGACATCGATAGATTTTTCAAGATGAAGTTCACGCAAGTTGCCTTTGTCATCCTTGCGGTCAAAGTCATAGACGCGATAGGTGGTATCGCTAGACTGCTGGGTTTCAAGGATTAAGATACCCGCCCCGATAGCGTGCATAGTCCCGCTTGGTACATAGAAGAAGTCTCCAGCCTTAACAGGGACTTTGGTCAACAAGTCATCCCAGTTCTTGTCCTCGATTTGCTGGCGGAGTTCTTCTTTTGACTTGGCATTGTGACCGTAGATAATCTCTGAACCTTCATCCGCTGCGATAATGTACCAGCATTCTGTTTTTCCGAGTTCGCCTTCATGCTCGAGTCCATAAGCATCGTCTGGGTGAACTTGGACACTGAGCCAGTCGTTGGCATCGAGGATCTTGGTCAAAAGCGGAAATACAGGCTCAGGACGATTGCCAAACAATTCACGGTGTTCCGCATACAAAATAGCTAGGTCTGTTCCCTCGTAACGACCATTGGCAACTTTAGAGACACCATTTGGATGGGCTGAGATGACCCAGTATTCTCCGATTTTTTCACTTGGGATGTCGTAGCCAAACTCATCACGTAGCTTGGTTCCACCCCAGATTTTTTCTTGCATCACTGATTGTAAAAATAATGGTTCTGACATTTTATTCTCCTGTCTGATCTTTCTTCCTTCATTATAACAAAAAAAGAGTTCCATTTGAACTCTTTTTTAAATCTTATAAAGCAGGGAGAAGATTTTATAAAAATAGTAAACAAATGTGCTCTACTCGATGCTTGCTCCATTGCTATCAATGACATCCTTGTACCAATAGAAGGACTTCTTCTTGCTACGTTTGAGAGTCCCATTTCCTACATTATCTCGATCTACATAGATAAAGCCATAGCGCTTATTCATTTCCCCTGTGCCAGCTGAAACCGGATCGATACATCTCCAAGTCGTATAACCAAGCAAGTCAACCCCGTCTTGGTAAATGGCATCTCGCATGGCCTTGATGTGGGCCTCTAATACTCAATTGTTTTCAAAAAGCAACCTTG
>NZ_VMKU01000100.1:0-2411 GCF_013276315.1 Streptococcus sp. 2741
CCCGATTTAACGAGATGTTCGAAGAGTATCCTGACTCAGTATTCTTAGATACATATATAAAAGAACTAAGAGCAGGTAAAAGTTTAGCTGGTGAGGAAAATAATAAGAATAAAGTATTAAAAACAGGAGCTGTATCGTACGATTATTTTAATTCATCTGAAGTAAAAAATTTACCAATTGACTATATTCCCTTAGATGAACATAAAGTTGAAATAGGGGATGTAATTATTAGTCGTATGAACACTTCTGAACTAGTTGGGGCTGCTGGGTATGTTTGGGCTATCAATAGTGATAATATATATTTGCCAGATAGATTATGGAAGGTTATTTTGAATGATCGAGTAAATCCAGTTTTCTTATGGAAGCTTATTACAAATGAGAAAACAAAATTAAAAATTAAGGGAATTGCCTCTGGAACTAGTGGGAGTATGAAAAATATTTCGAAATCAAAATTTTTACAAATTAGAGTCCCCCTCCCCCCACTAGCCCTCCAAAATGAGTTCGCAGACTTTGTAGCCCAGGTCGACAAATCACAATTGGCAATCCAAAAATCTCTGGAAGAGCTTGAAACTTTGAAGAAATCTCTGATGCAGGAGTATTTTGGCTGATATTCTGCCATTGTAATTACGGTAATGATTTGTTATAATACAACAAAGGAGGAAATCAGATGGTCGTAAAAACAAGAAAACAAGGAAATTCAATCACCATTACGATTCCAAGTGAATTTAATATTCCAAGTGGTGTTAAATACGAAGCTAAATTGTTACCAAGTGGTGAGATTATCTTTACTCCTGAAGAATTGGGGCAGCAGGTTTCTTATGTATCTGATGATTCCTTTGACTTAAATTTAGATAAAATATTTGACGAATACGACGATGTTTTCAAAGCTTTGGTGGAAAAATGACAATCTATCTAACAGAAAAGCAAATTGAAAAAATAAATGCTTTAGCAATTCAACGGTATTCTCCAAATGAGAAAATTCAAACAGTTAGTCCTTCTGCCTTAAATATGATTGTGAACTTACCAGAACAATTTGTCTTTGGGAAGCCTCTTTATCCAACAATTTTTGATAAAGCAACGATACTATTTGTCCAATTGATAAAGAAGCATGTTTTTGCTAATGCTAATAAAAGAACTGCTTTCTTCGTTTTGGTCAAATTTTTACAATTAAATGGCTATCGTTTTTCTGTAACGGTAGAAGAAGCAGTAAAAATGTGTGTAACCATCGCAGTAGAAGCTTTAACTGATGAAAAAATGACAAGCTACTCCAAATGGGTTTCTGAACATTCTGTTAGAGAAAAGGTCAAAAAGTAACCTAGTATGCTGGATTTGAATGAGCACAAGAAAATAAATGAACAGACAATATTAGAATTCTGTAATGCAGAAACTGATATTGTCTCTTTTTATTGATGAATAAGAAAGTGAGAAATTATGGAATCAAAAGTTACAATTATCATGCAAGAAATGTTACCTCTTTTAAATAATGAACAATTACTAGCATTGAGAGAGAGTTTAGAACATCATCTAGTAGACGGAAAAAAGCAGCAGAAGTATTCGAATAATAACCTGTTGAAACTCTTTATTACCGCCAAGCAGGTAGAGGGCTGTAGCTCAAAAACAATTCGTTATTACCAGAGGACGATTGAAAACTTGTTTAATGGTATTAAGGAGTCTGTGACACAACTCACAACAGATGATTTAAGGAGTTATTTAGCAAATTACCAGTCTGAAAAGGATTGTAGTAAGGCAAATTTAGACAATATTAGGCGTATATTGTCTTCTTTTTTTGCTTGGCTTGAGCAAGAGGAATATATCATTAAAAATCCCATTCGACGGATAAAGAAAATTAAGACTGAGCAAAATGTGAAGGAAACTTATACTGATGAACATTTGGAAATTATGCGTGATAACTGTGAAAATTTGAGAGATTTGGCAATAATAGATCTACTAGCATCGACAGGTATGCGTGTAGGGGAGCTTGTACAGTTGAATCGTTCAGATATTGATTTTGAAAACAGAGAGTGTGTTGTCTTTGGTAAAGGAAAGAAGGAGAGACCAGTATATTTTGACGCTCGGACGAAAATTCATTTAAGAAACTATCTTAACGACAGAAAAGATAGTCACCCTGCTCTTTTTGTAACGTTAGTTGGAAAAGTCCAGAGGCTTGGAATTGCTGGTGTAGAGATTCGCTTAAGAAAGTTAGGAGACAAACTCGGTATACAAAAGGTTCACCCACATAAGTTCAGAAGAACTTTAGCGACTAAGGCAATTGATAAAGGTATGCCTATCGAACAAGTCCAAAAACTGCTAGGTCATAGCAAGATTGACACAACCCTGGCCTATGCCATGGTCAATCAAAATAATGTCAAGCATTCACACCAAAAATTCATCTCTTAAAAGCAAATCCCGAT
>NZ_VMKU01000101.1:0-7611 GCF_013276315.1 Streptococcus sp. 2741
CATACATACGGTAAGGCGAAGCTGACGTGGTTTGAAGAGATTTTCGAAGAGTATGAAGTTTAAAGAAAGGCCAAGATACGAAGATAATCTCCAATCAGTGCCACTTCAGCTACAAAGAAGAGGAGGATAATAACTCCGTTCACAAGGACAGACAAGAATAACTGATAGAAGGAGTCGGCTTCACTTGCTTGACTTGGTCTGGTAATGATATGGAGACTAGCAAGCAGAATGATTCCAATGCTAATCACACATAAAAGGGCTGAAAATCGTAGGCTATCAAAGAAGGCAAAGAAACTAGCAATAGCAGTGAGGAAGATTGGAATTGCCAAGAGTTGACTATATTGTTGGAGAACCTTGTCTAGCGTCCAGTCCTTTTCTTGGTAGATAAATCGTCTCACGACGAAACTACCCAAGAGGAATGAAAAGAAGAAGAGTGTTGTCGCTACTAGGATAGAGATGATAGAAAAGAGAGTTAAAGGTGCTAGTTGCTCAGGGAAGTGGCTGTTTATAGTTGCTATATGTCCATAGTAAGCATGTTTGATGTGGTAGATACTAAAGAAAAAGGAAGATGCAGAAAACAGAATGAGCAAGAGAAAGGCTGTATAGCTGTGTGTGCTACTTGTTTCAAGATTGTTCGTAGGAGATTTGATTGCTTCCACTAGCCAAGACCAAAAATCAAGCGCTTGCTCTTTCCATTTATCCCTAGATTTTGGAACTTGGTCGGGGATATAGGGACTTTCTAAAGATTTACTGAGAAGAAGAGGCTCTTTTGTGGTTGCTTTTTGCTGAGGACGAGCTTCTTGGCTTTCTTCAGCTATAGTGACTTTTTCTGTTTCTCCAGAAAGATCTGGCTCTTCTTCACTAGAATTAGACGCTTTCTTTTCTTCTATTTCTGTTCTCGCTTCACTGTCTTCAGGCGTTTCAATTGTCTCTTCTTGCTGGCTTTCCAGTTCGACTGCAGCTTGAGAGACTTCCTCCTCTACTTGAGTATTTTTTTCAATTGGTGTATCGAGATCGGCTATCATTTCTTCAGCCTTGTCTGCAACCTCTTGAGCTTGCTCTTCAGGCTTGTTCTTGCTTGTTGTTTTTACAAAATCATTACTTTCAAACCATTCTTGTTTCATGGTAGAACCTCCTTTTTAGTTAGATAAATATGCTTCTATAGTAGCAGATGTAAGCGTTTTTGTCAACGCCTGCTTGGTGTGGATATTAGCTCAATATCATCATCAGATCTCGCAATGAGTTGATCCTTGACATCGGTTTTTTCAGTTTTGTAAGGGTTGCTTAATTCCGTACCTCTTGATTCAGGCTCTTCTCTTGTGAATTGGAAGATAGAACCATAGTTGCTTGAGATGTCCCAGTTAATTCGTTGGCTTTCTTTCTGGTCTAGGATGATTCGGAGATAATCTTTGGCAGTCAGTTCAACCTTACCATGGACTTGGATATTTTCAGCGTGGAAGTGATGTTCTGTTGACTCTAGCTGACTATCTGTAAGATCTGTATCAAAGATATTAACGATATTGGGCGTTGTGAGTTTACTGTTTTTGATACGACTTCCTTCAATTCGGAGGATATAGCCGTTTGTATTGAGGGTCGCATTTTCAAGGCTAGCATTTATGATGGTGGTTTGTCCGCGATTGGCTGAGATGTTGATCCCTTTTAGAGTTCTCCCTTTCGGTAGTCCGATGATGACATCATTAAAACGATTAGATGAACTACTTACAATATGGAGAATCCCATCAATTCCAGAAGAGATAAATGGACTTTCAGACAGTTTCTTATCAGTGAGACTCAGAGTTCTATCGTTCTGATTGGTGATAAGATCATGGTGAGCAGAAAGTGATGGATGGTAAGAAATGTGGATTTGATCATCGAAAGAGTCTGTGATGGTCAGCGCGTGTTGGTGGAGAGTGATCTCTAAGTTTTCGACTTCCTTGCCAAAGGTTAGCTCTTCCGTACGGCTATCATAGACAGGTTCTTTGGACATGGAAAGTAGGCTCTTAATCCCGTCAGATTGGATACCTACAAAGAGCAGGATAAAGCCGACAACGGTAGTCACCACACCAAAAATGAGAAATCCTTTTGTCAATTTACGCATGCTGGTCACCTCTCTTTCCTTTTTTGAGAACAAATTGCACCAAGCGAACAATGAGTAGACCGAAGAAGCGGGCTACATAGGAAATACCTAGTAAAACTAGCGAAGAAGCACCGATGGCTAGTAAACCAGAACCGAAAATCAAGATAAAGGCTGATTTGGCTTGGGCGAGAACAGTGAAACTTTCAACTAAAAATAGGAATCCGCCGATGATACCAAGTATGGAAACCGCAAAGAAAGCCAAGATGACAGTCAAGGCTGCCACAAGGATTGCGAACAGGGACACGAGGATGGCGATTCCCAGAGGAATACCGATGGGTGCTGCAAGGAGAGCTAACAAGGCGATATGCAAAATTTGTCGGTTATTCTTTTGAGCGGGTGCCTCATTGATTTTTTTATCGAGAAGATTGGAGAGAACCTCGTGGGCCGCTTCTTTGGGAGTTCCCAAGCTAGCGATGAGTTCTTCTTCTCCTTCGACTCCAGCATCGTCAAAGAGTTCCCTGAAATAGTCCATGGCTTCGATACGGTCAGCTTCAGGTAGTTTCTTGAGATAGAGTTCTAGCTGAGTCAGGTATTCAGTTCTTGTCATGGCGGATACTCCCTTCTATGATGCCATTGATGGTGTCTGTATAGAGTGTCCATTCATCTTTTAGGGTCAAGAGCTGTTCTATACCACCGTTTGTCAAGGAGTAGTATTTGCGCATGCGACCTTGGAACTCTCTAGAATAGGTTGTCAGAAAGCTATTGCCTTCCAATTTTTTGAGAATGGGATAGAGTGTGGATTCTTTGATATTAGCGATCAGCTTAATGGTTTGGCTAATCTCATAACCATAAGAATCACCCTGCTCCAGTACAGCCAAGATGAGAAATTCAATCAAGGCAGAGGATGTTGGAAAGTACATGGGAAACCTCCTTTTCTAATGTGTAAGATTTTTATATATAATTTTTCTACACATATATTGTACATCTAAAAGAAAGCCCTGTCAAGAGAAATGTGTAAAATTTTTATATATAAAAAACTTCTAGCTAAAACTAGAAGTTTAAAGGATCTTATCCGCTCTGTCCACTGTAAAGAGGGCCACAGTCATCAGGATATCGATGAGCAAGAGGGCAGCTACAGCTGGTACCCAAGAGTGGAACAGGTCAAAACTGTAACCAAAGAGGGTTGGCCCAAAGGCTGCTAGGATATAGCCTCCTGTTTGAGATAGGCCGGACAATTGGGCTGTCTTTTCAGGGGCGCTTGTCTTGAGTGAAAAGTTGACCATGAGATAAGGGAAGAGGGCGCTGGTTGCGGTTCCGATGAGGAGATGGATGGCAAGCCAGTAAATGAAATTATTGATTGGGAAAAAGAGCATGGAAATGCCGACCACACCAGCTAGTGAAACCAGAGTGAGCATGAGCTGACGGTTGCGAGTAGATAAACTAGTTGTCAAGCTTGGGATGGTCATTGAAAAAGGAATGCTAATCAGAGAGAAGATAGAAGTCAGCAAGCCAGCTTGGTGACTGGATAGGCCTGCATGGATAGCCATGGTAGGTAACCAAGTCATAGCAGTGTAAAAAATCAAGGATTGAAAACCTGCAAAGATAATAATTGCCCAGACCTGTTTATTACGCATAACCTTTATTTGACTTTTTTGTTTGGTTTGTGGAGCTAGTCTATGATTATAGCGGTGATTTGGGAGCCAGACCAAAAAAGTTGCTAGGCAGAGCAGGGTGAGGAGGATGATAAGTCCTTTCCAAGAACTGGCTTGTGTAATAGGCACGGCTAGATAGGAAGCAAGAGCCGTCGCAACCCCCATAGAGGTTACATATAAGGTGGTCAGAAAACCAATTTTCTTTGGTTGATTGGCTTGGATAAGACTAGGAAGCAGCACATTGATGACTGCGATACTTGCCCCAACCATCAAGGTTCCTAGATAGAGCAGGGGCAGATTGATTAGTCGAATAAGTGAGCCGATGGTCAAGAAGAAGAGGCTGTAGGTGAAGAGATGCTCCAAGCCGATTTTCTGAGCCAGTCGGGTAGAAAATGGTGAAAAGAGGGTAAACATAAGGAGAGGCAGGCTGGTCAAGACACCAAGCGAACTAACTTCTACCCCCAGCCCTTGCGAAATATCTCCCAAAATAATGGGTAAAACAGTAAAAGGAGCCCGCAAAGAAACACCAATCAGGATAATACCTGGAACAAAAAAGAGTGATTGCTTTTTCATAAAATACCTCTTCTAGCTGATTTTAATAACAGCTTATTTTAAGGCTTTTTCACTATAATGTCAAGTAAGGTTTCTGGCTTTCAAGATAAAAATGGGAAAGTCTTGAAAATTATGATAGAATGGTGGAAGGAAAAATTCAGGAGAGTAGTAGTGACTCAAAATGTTGAAAGTCTTCTCGTATCCATTGTAATCAGTGCATACAATGAAGAAAAATATCTGTCTGGTCTAATTGAAGACTTAAAAAATCAAACCTATCCTAAAGAGAATATTGAAATTCTATTTATAAATGCTATGTCCACAGATGGGACCACAGCTATCATTCAGCAATTTATAAAGGAAGATACAGAGTTTAACTCAATTAGATTGTATAACAATCCTAAGAAAAATCAAGCTAGTGGTTTTAACCTGGGAGTTAAACATTCTGTAGGGGACCTTATTTTAAAAATTGATGCTCATTCAAAAGTTACTGAGAGTTTTGTAATGAACAATGTGGCTGTTATTCAACAAGGTGAATTTGTCTGTGGGGGGGCTAGACCGACGATTGTCGAAGGAAAAGGAAAATGGGCAGAGACCTTGCATCTTGTTGAGGAAAATATGTTTGGCAGTAGCATTGCCAATTATCGAAATAGTTCTGAGGATAGATATGTTTCTTCTATTTTTCATGGAATGTATAAACGAGAGGTTTTCCAGAAGGTTGGTTTAGTAAATGAGCAACTTGGCCGAACTGAAGATAATGATATTCATTATAGAATTCGAGAACATGGTTATAAAATCCGCTATAGCCCAAGTATTCTATCTTATCAGTATATTCGACCAACATTCAAGAAAATGCTGCATCAAAAGTATTCAAATGGTTTGTGGATTGGCTTGACAAGTCATGTTCAGTTTAAGTGTTTATCATTATTTCACTATGTTCCTTGTTTATTTGTTTTGAGTCTTGTGTTTAGTCTAGCATTGTTACCGATCACATTCGTATTCATAACTTTACTATTAGGCGCCTATTTTTTACTTTTATCACTACTCACTTTGCTGACTTTATTAAAACATAAAAATGGATTTCTAATTGTGATGCCCTTTCTTTTATTTTCCATTCACTTTGCTTATGGCCTTGGAACGATTGTAGGTTTAATTAGAGGATTTAAATGGAAGAAAGAGTACAAGGGAACAGTAATTTATTTGGAAAAATAAGCCAAATAAATTAAAATGTGCTACAATAACAATATAGTAAAACTCTTTTAAGGAGGAGTAGATTGACATGAATAAAAAACTAACAGATTATGTGATTGATCTGGTGGAAATTTTAAATAAACAACAAAAGCAGGTTTTCTGGGGAATATTTGATATTTTCAGTATGGTGGTTTCGATCATTGTATCTTATATTTTATTTTATGGGCTGATTAATCCAGCACCTGTTGACTACATTATCTATACGAGTTTGGCCTTTCTGTTCTATCAATTGATGATTGGTTTTTGGGGGTTGAATGCTAGTATTAGTCGTTACAGCAAGATTACGGATTTCATGAAAATCTTTTTTGGTGTGACTGCCAGCAGTGTTTTGTCTTATGGAATCTGCTATGCCTTCTTGCCACTCTTCTCCATCCGTTTCATCATTCTCTTTATCTTGTTGAGTACCTTCTTGATTTTATTGCCACGGATTACTTGGCAGTTAATCTACTCTAGACGCAAAAAAGGAAGTGGCGATGGAGAACACCGTCGAACCTTCTTGATTGGTGCTGGTGATGGCGGAGCCCTCTTTATGAACAGTTACCAACACCCAACCAGTGATTTGGAACTTGTTGGTATTTTGGATAAGGATGCTAAGAAAAAGGGTCAAAAACTTGGTGGTATCCCTGTTTTAGGCTCTTATGACAATCTGCCTGAATTAGCCAAACGCCATCAAATCGAGCGAGTTATCGTTGCAATTCCGTCGCTTGACCCGTCAGAATATGAGTGTATCTTGCAGATGTGTAATAAGCTGGATGTCAAATGTTACAAGATGCCTAATGTTGAAACTGTTGTTCAAGGACTTCACCCAGCAGGTACTGGATTCCAAAAAATTGATATCATAGACCTTTTGGGCCGTCAGGAAATTCGTCTTGACGAATCGCGTCTGGGTGCAGAACTGACAGGTAAGACCATCTTAGTCACAGGAGCTGGAGGTTCAATCGGTTCTGAAATCTGTCGTCAAGTTAGTCGCTTCAATCCTGAACGCATTGTCTTGCTCGGTCATGGGGAAAACTCAATCTACCTTGTTTATCATGAATTGATTCGTAAGTTCCAAGGGATTGATTATGTACCTGTGATTGCGGACATTCAAGACTACGACCGTCTCTTGCAAGTCTTTGAGCAGTACAAACCTGCTATTGTTTATCATGCGGCAGCCCACAAGCATGTTCCTATGATGGAGCGCAATCCAAAAGAAGCCTTCAAAAACAATATCCGCGGAACTTACAATGTTGCTAAGGCTGTTGATGAAGCCAAAGTACCTAAGATGGTTATGATTTCGACAGATAAGGCGGTCAATCCACCCAATGTTATGGGAGCAACTAAGCGCGTGGCGGAGTTGATTGTCACTGGATTTAACCAACGTAGCCAATCGACCTACTGTGCGGTTCGTTTTGGGAATGTTCTTGGTAGTCGTGGTAGTGTCATTCCAGTCTTTGAACGTCAGATTGCTGAAGGTGGGCCTGTAACGGTGACAGACTTCCGCATGACCCGTTACTTTATGACTATTCCAGAAGCTAGCCGTTTGGTTATTCACGCTGGTGCTTATGCCAAGGATGGGGAAGTCTTTATCCTTGATATGGGCAAACCAGTCAAGATTTATGACTTGGCCAAGAAAATGGTCCTTCTAAGTGGCCACACCGAAAGCGAAATTCCAATCGTTGAAGTTGGAATCCGTCCAGGTGAAAAACTCTACGAAGAGCTCTTGGTATCAACCGAACTGGTTGATAATCAAGTTATGGATAAAATTTTCGTTGGTAAGGTTAATGTCATGCCTCTAGAAGCCATCGATCAAAAGATTGAAGAGTTCCGCACTCTTAGTGGAGATGAGTTGAAGCAGGCTATTATCGCCTTTGCCAATCAAACAACCCACGTTGAATAAAAAAGAAAAACGCATATTATCAGGTCTTGAGCCTTGGTAATATGCGTTTTGTTATGTAGAGGCTTATACTCTTCGAAAATCTCTTCAAACCACGTCAACGTCGCCTTGCCGTAGATATATGTTACTGACTTCGTCAGTTCTATCTGCCACCTCAAAACGGTGTTTTGAGCTGACTTCGTCAGTTCTATCTGCCACCTCAAAAC
>NZ_VMKU01000102.1:0-1368 GCF_013276315.1 Streptococcus sp. 2741
TCACGGGTGGTTATGACTTGGAATCAATCGGATAATTTGATGCCTAGTCCTTCGATCAGTTAAGACCAGTAAACAATAATTTTTCACCCTTGTAAGCAGAACCGTATCAATCTCATAATGCCCATTCTCCAATCGCAGATTGATAGCTTCAGGACGCTGTTCGATAGATTGACCAGGGGGTTTAAAATTGGTGCTAGCTTGTTTCTTAACAGATTTTCCTTTTCTAGGATAGAGCAGATCCTGTTTTGACAATCCTAATTTTCCATGATGGATCCAGTAGTAGATGGTAGAAATTCCCACGTTAACGCCCTTAGCCTTGACCATCATTTCAGGCGAAAATTTTTGGTTATGTTGGTTATGATAGTGGAGAATCTTTTCCTTCAGCTCCTTGTTCAATCTTGATTTCTTGACCGAGCGCTTGCGATTATTTTCATAAGACTGTTGAGCATAGTCGGCAGAATAAACCTCTTTAAAGCGTCCTTTTCCAAGACATTGTCGGACTGTCCCACGCTTGATTTCAGTATGGATAGTTTGAGGAGCTTTTCCAAGTAAAGAGGCGATTTCTCTATTTGATTTCCCTTCCTTTTTTCATCGTTCGATTAAGCGACGGCTATCGATTGTCAAATGTTTGGCTTTTGTAGTATAATGGTTTTGCATCTCTGTGCCTTTCTTGTGTTTGTGATTGAACAACAAGTATAACACAGAGGTGTTTTCTTATGCCTAGAAGAGCTTTCATTTGACAAGAGGAACCCTTGAAGCAGTTTTGTCAGCTAAACCAAGGCTAATCTTAGCCTTGGCTTGTCAGCCTAACAGCATCAAGCCTCTTATCAAATGAAATCGAGTGCTAGCTATCAGCTAGTTGAACCATCTAATTTTTAGGAGGGCTGGGTGGCTAACTTCATTATAGAACTTTCAGAGATAGATAAAATTTTATCATTTTATATATTTTTTGTCAATTCATTTTTCAGACAATTAATTTTTTTGTGAATTTTTAAAAAATTGACCAAATTAAAATAATTAAAATAATAACTGAAAAATAGATTCTAAAGATAACTATCAGGATAAATTTCTAAAGTTAAGACATTATACTTCCTGCAAAACTAGAATCCTAGTTCATGATTGATAATACCAGCAATCAAATTCATTCGTAATCCGAAGTGTTTACGATGATTTCGATAGGTTGTTGAAGATATTTTAAACGTTTTCATAGTGAAATGAAATAAGAACAGGACAAATCAATCAAGACAGTCAAATCGATTTCTAACAATGTTTTAGAAGTAGAGGTGTACTATTCTAGTTTCAATCTACTATACTTTGTCAAAAATATTCTCAACCTTGATTCTCTCCTTAGATAGCGCATGGTTACAG
>NZ_VMKU01000103.1:0-17791 GCF_013276315.1 Streptococcus sp. 2741
TTGCTACTTCGCTTGCTAAGTCGTTATTCGCTTGCGTTAGAGCTGTCTTGTCTGCTGGTTTCACCACATACGTTACTCTTACGTTTTCTGTACTTTGATCTGTATAAGTAACAACAACGTCAAGAGTATGGTTCCCTACTGTAGTTGGATACTGTGTTCCTTCTTTCAGTACAGCTGATGCTTTGTTAGCTACATCTACAGCAGCAAGTAACTCTGCATTTGTAGGATTTTCACCGATTACTTTTGTAATCGTCTTAGTCGTCGGAGCTGTGTGTTCTGGAATAGGATGATTTTGGTTATTTGCTTGAGATTCAACATCGCCATTTCCTCTAGTAGAGGCTGTTGTGATATTTGTATTCCTGTTCACTTTTGTATAGTCAAGTGTAACCTTACCATTTGCTAGACTGATACCATCTGGTAAGGTTGTTGAAGAGCTCCAATTATTTCCTCGTTTAACCAGTGTTACTGTGGCATTGGTATTTTGTTTGTTCTTATAAGTTAAGGTCACTTTTTCTGCATCTGTCGGTAATGTAACTTCTACATCTCCATTTTGACGTGTAGCACTAGTTGTTGCACTCGGTTGTTCAAACTTAGCCTTAATTCGTTTAGTCTCTGAAATTTTCGTTGCGCTAGAAGCTTTTACCGCAACTTCCGTCCCGTCTTTTACTAAACTTTTTGGAAGGGTAAAGCTATTGCCACTAGCTGTAATTCCTGCAACAGCACTCCATCCTTGATCAGTTTTTCTAAAATGTTGTGTTTCTGAACGATTACTAGTTTGATTATGATAAGTCAAATCAAACTCAGTAGCTTCCTGCGGTACAGTAATTACAACCGAACCATCTGGTTGGGCTATACCACTTACATCCTCTAATCTTCCTAAAACCTTAGTAGTAGCTGCTATACTAAAGTCAGAGCCGTCCTTCTGCTGCTTAACTGTAACTGTTGAACCTGCTTCTGCTGTTTCAGCTTGGATTAGGATTTTGCCCAGTCCATTTTCATCATTTATAATCGAAATTGTGCTATCTGCATTGGCGTCATCCTTATTCCAGTTGCTACCAGTTTTAGTAAAACCAACAGTTTTTTCTTGTCCAGTAGCATTTGTATACGTAAGCATAACCTTAGTAGCTTCGTCTTGACCTACCATTGATGTTACCGTTAGAGTTTCTTTATCTTGTGAGATAGTTGGAGATTGAGGCGCTTGGACCGTCACTTTTGTAACCAAGTCATCTCGTGAGATAAACTTACTTTCTGATCCGTCCTGACTTGTAACAGTTGCATTTCCATCGCTATCCACTGTAACAGTCGCTCCTGGGTTAGCAGCTTGTAGAGCCTTCTTAATCTTTTCAATATCTGAAGAATTTAGTTTCTCTGAATCGGTTACAGGTACTTTCTGCTCTGGGTTGACTAACGGTTTACGGTTCTTTGCAGCTTCTTTTTGCTCTTCTGTCAGCTCCAACAAATCTTTGTGGGAAATCAAGCCACTTGTTCCATCTGGTTGTACAACATAGGCATCTCCATTTTGCCCAACGTTTACAGTAGCACCAGGATTTTTCTCCTGAACCTTCTGAGTAATCTTCGTCAATTCCTCTTTGGTTAGCTTATTTGGATTAGCTACCTTCACTTTTTCAGTTGGTTTTTGGATTTCTTTTGGAGAAGTCGAATCATCTGCAGAATCTGCTTGCCCATTTTGTTTCACAAAATCACTGACAGCAGCTTCTTCCTCTTGTCCATCCGGTCTGGTCACCTGAACCTTACCATCATCTGTTATTTCAACTTTAAATCCTGGATTAGCATCTTCAATAGCTTTTTTTAGCTTATCTTTCTCGGTTTGATTTAGACTACCTGGATTTTCAACGGTAACTTTTTCTGCTGGGCTTACAAAGTCACGGCTAACTTCTGTAGGAAGTTCTAGTTTAAGCGATTCTGATAGTGGTGATACAAGATAGTCTAAAACAGGTTCATCTGTACCTTCCTTAACCACTGCCGTAACTAGACGAAGTTCCTCATTCCCCACCAATTCTTGTCTATACTTATCAGGAGTAAACTCAACTGTTCCATCCGCCTTAACATCACCACTAGCAAGAATAGTATAGCCAGTAGCTTTTTTAGGCTTATTATCAGAAGCACCTGTGCCTACAGCATCCACATCATTCCCACCTTTAACCAAGAAGGTTTTCAGTTTTGCTTTATCAGGAATATTTGCTGCTTCTCCTTTTGTTCCAGAGTTTGCTTTGATGACCGGTTTTCCTGTAGTCTTTCCTTTCAAACTCTCAGCTGTTGTTTCAAAAGTCGGTTTCGTAAATGGAATGTATAGATAGAGTTTTTCTGTATTTTTTAGATTATCTGCGGTTGTAACCGTAACAGTAATTTGATGGATACCTGAATTGTCTTTTTTAATATCTCCTGTTAATGGCATCGTACTAGTTAGAGGACCAACCTGATTCATTTCACCATGAACCAAGCCTGTTTTTTCTAAATTAGTTACTTCAATATTTTTGATAATCTGGCCAGCAGGGACTTGAACCAGTACTTGTAGTTGTTTTTCAGTATAATTGTCACGATATAGTGCTTTATACTTACCTTCCTCAAAGCTAGGAGCTGCTCCGCCCTCTCCACTTTGTCCAAACCCAATACGAATCTGACTCCTATCGTAGTTGGCTTCTTTAGCATCTGATGATTCAGACTCTAAGAGTGAAGTTCGCTTGCCTTCTGCAGTCAAATAAGACTGATCTGAAACACGTGACTTGACAGTATAAGAACCTTTTGTAATAACAACATTTTTGAAGGTTGCATTTCCATCATCACCAGCAATACTGGTTGCTACTTCTTTTCCGTCATGGTAGAGAACCATCTCTACACCTTTGGTTCCGTTAGTTGCAGTGATATCCTTTATCGTCCCTGCTTGCTTTTGCAAATCAGTATTTAAACTTGGTTTTTTCGGTTTCACAACAAAATTTAACTGAACCAATTCACCAGAACCGTCAGCAAAGATTCGCTCTACAAGATAAGATTTCACTCCCGGAGTATTGACGATAGTCTTTGCAACCTCTTGGTTGTTTTCAACTTTGACACCATCCTTAAAAAGATTATAAGAAGTTGGATGTGATTCAGCATTATCCCCTACCTTATCCCTATTTTTAAAGTAAGATTCAAGGTCAATGCCTCCATCGCTTTTAGCAATTAAAGATGAAGAGGTACCTGGAGTTGTTGATACATTATTATTTCTCGGCTGCCAAATTTGCCCTTGTACAATCTGATAGTAGCCATTCCCTTCCAACTGAGCCGGATACTTCTCAGCCTGGTCTCCTTCACCGGCAGCTCTACCGTACCACTGATTGACTAGCAAGCGATTAACTGATTTCCCTGACAGCCTAAACCCTTTAACACCCAAGGCGTAATAGAGATTACGGAAAGTCGTATCTGGGGAAGTCGTCTCAAAGGTCAAATGGTAGCTATCATCACGTCCTCCGTCCAAAGAGAAGGTGTAGACTTTCTCGGTTTCATTTTTGATACCAGAGTATTTAGAAGCTGCCTTTTTCTCAACTTCAGTTGGGAAGTTTTTATCAGCATGGTAGTAGAAACCTTTCTGCACCCACCAGTTAACTTCTTCCTTGGCTAAGCCATCCAGACTATCCGTCCGATAACCATAACCTCCACTTTTTGCTGCCGCTCCTGTTGATGCAACAGTCCCCTGCTTTTCATCACTAATTCCATCAGCTGATTGTAAGGCCTTTAGAATTTGATCCTCTCCGTTACCTGCATCTCCACTAGTAGCAGTGGTGCCACCAGTCCTATGATCATAACGAGAAATAGTTACTGAGTTTGCTTTTACAGTGTGGTTTTTAGGTAGGGTAAACCAAAAAGTATTTGATAAGTAGTGGTGTGGACCCCGTCCTACTTTTCCCTTATTGATATCAATCTCCCATTTAAAACCAGTTTCTGTTTTCTTGACTATCCCGTAGATAAAATCTTTCGCTTCCGGAATACGAAACTCTTTTCCGTCCCAATATGCTCTTGAACGTTGCGAACCATAGACATAGGTTCCACGGGCATAAGGTGAACCTGCATGTCCATCTTCTAAAAAGTAGTTGATCCCATCTACATAAGCATTACTTGGCACAGCTATGTAGCCTGAAGGAACTTCTTGTCTGCTTCCTCTTGAACGAGGTTGAATCGCTGTTGTCACCGGAGTGTTTAACGGTTGTTCATCCTGTTCTGTATCATCCTCATCATCGTCAAGTGGAATAGGGTCATAGTCAGACTGGCTGTCTTTGAGCACCCGAGGCTGAAGGACTCCAGTGCTGCTTGTTTTGGCTGCTATCGTGTCAGCAGATCCTGCCCTTTTCTCTCTCACCTGAGAACTTTCTTGAACAGACTCTGGCTGGCTAGAGTCTACTCCAGTAGTTTTAGGGGCAGCTACTGTCTGTCCTTGATTAGATCCTTCCGCTGACCTCCCTTGCCCTTTTATCTCCTTTGTGATCTTGCCTTCAGCAAGTTGCTCAAGTACAACCTCCTTCGACTCTCCCTCATCCGACTCCTGCAGAGCCCCATCAGGGTTACCATCAAATCCAGCGACCACGTCATTAGTTGTAGCTGGAGTGACTGTCTCACTCGCTGCTACTGCACCGTTGGCAAAAAACATCAATGCGGCAACCGCAACACTGGCGGCACCAAAGTGGTACTTACGAATGGAGTAACGGAAGACCTTTTCTCTGTTAGACTTTCTAAAATCCATAACTCTTTCTCCTTAAAGATATGATTGAAGAGAACATGTCATTTTCCTCTTCAATTGACAATAATATTAAATAGCAACTTACGACTATTTACCCCACTATACCTCCTATGAAGAGTATACAGTCTAGTAGCAATTATACCACCCCCCCCCCCGAATTTTGCAAGGAAAAACATTTAATTTTTTCTGTTTTTAGAGTATTTTATGGTAAATTGTTATCTTTCTAATTATATGTATTGGATTTTTTGATTAAACTGCAAAAAACGAGGACTATTGTATTTTTTTATTTATAAAATTTCGGGTATAAGTTTTACAAAAAAATCCAGTCTCAACAATGTCTCAGAATCACATTTGTACTAGTGTAGTTTCAGTTTACCATAATTATACTAGTACAATTTTTCATTGTCTTCACCTTCTAACTAGATATGATGGAAAGGATTGGTCGATGCTTGGCTAGGTAAAATCTCTAGTTCCCAGCCTTTTTCCTCTTTCCATTGAGTAAGGAGTGCTGCGATTTTTTCCACAAACAGCACTTCGATATAGTGACCTGGATCCAATGCCAGCAAGCCATCAGACAACATATCCTGGGCAGTGTGGTAGTAAATATCACCAGTGATATAGACATCCGCTCCTTTAGCTAAAGCATCCTTATAGAATGACTGCCCGCTTCCACCACAGATGGCCACTCTTGAAATAGGCTTCTGCAAATCTCTCTCTTGATAATGCACCATTCGAAGGCTATCTAGGCCAAAGACTTGCTTGACACGCTGGGCCAAGTCCCAAAATGTCTGAGGCTGAATATTCCCAATACGACCAATTCCACATTCTGGACCTGTTTCCTGAAGATAAGTCGTCTCATCAATGCCTAGCATCTGGCAAAACCAGTCATTGAGCCCATTATCAACGATGTCAATATTGGTATGGCTGACATAAACTGCAATGTCATGCTTGATGAGGTCAATGTAAATCTGATTTTGCGGACGGCTGGCGACCAAGTCCTTGATGGGACGGAAAATCGGCGCGTGCTTGACAATAATCAAGTCCACACCCTTTTCAATGGCTTCAGCCACCGTTTCTTCACGAATATCGAGAGCCACCATGACCCTTTGGATATCCTTGTCCAAAGTGCCGATTTGCAGACCACGACTATCGCCCTCCATGGAAAATTCCTGAGGGCAAAAGGCTTCATATGCGTTAATTACTTCACTTGCTAGCATGGAGAACCTCCTTGATGGCTTGAATTTTATCTACTAGAACTTGACGTTCCTCCAGATTTTTTTCTGGAATTTGTCCGAGGGCAAACTCTAGCTTAACAGCTTCTTTTTGCCATTTTTGGACAAAGACTGGACTGACCTCTTTGCACAAGAAAGGTCCAAAGCGAACATCAATGGCTGATAGCTTCATTTGTCCTGCTTCCACCACCAAAATCTCGTAAAACTTGCCAGCTTCTTCTAGAATGCTTTCTGCCACAATCTGAAAACCATTGTCTTGCAACCAAATGCGCAAGTCGTCTTCACGATTATTGGGCTGGAGAATCAAACGCTCTACGTTAGCTAACTTGTCCAAGCCTTCTTCTAAAATCCTAGCAATCAAACGGCCGCCCATCCCTGCGATGGTAATGACAGACACTCGGCCTTCCTCTTCAAAAGCTGCCAAACCATTGGCTAAACGGACTTGGATTTTCTCCTTTAACCCGTGACTTTCAACATTTTTGACTGCAGATTGGTAGGGCCCGTCCACCACCTCACCTGCAATGGCACTTTTGATTTGTCCTCTCTCAACCAACTTGATGGGCAGATAAGCATGATCACTTCCCACATCTAATAAAATGGCTCCCTGTGGTACAAAGGAAGCTACCAATTCTAATCTCTTTGAAATCATCTTCTCTCACTTTCCAAACTCTATTACCTCTTATTATACCACATTTCGGCTGGCAATCTTGTACCTAAAAAGACCGCAATCCACAGATTGCAGCCTTTCTTTATTTTCTGGCTTGATAGCGACTAGTCAGGATGAAAATCACGGTAAAGACCAACATCATGATACCATAAACAGGTAGCGTTTGTCCTGTAAGTGTCGAAATTTCAAGCAATTTTTGAATTCTTGGGAAGAGAGCTGTGGCTAGGAAGCCTCCTACTGACCAAACAATCAAGAGGACACGCCATAGGGTAAATGGCATGCAGGCTCTAAATACGGATAAGAAACCAATAGACCCAAGCAGATAATAAAGTAGGGTTGAGATTTCTATCTCAGACCAACCTTGACTCGCTCCAAATATTTTCACAAACAGGACGCTGAACACAACCATGAGAGCACTTGGTAGAGCACGAAGCATGGATCTTCTGAGGAAATTTGGCTCAACAGGTTTGATATTTCGCTCAAAAGTCAGAACGAATGGTGGGAAACCTTCCACAAACTGGTCAATCATAGTAATCTGGATTGGAATGAAGGGGAAAATCAAGATCCATTCAGACCGTCCCAGAAGAGCACTGGCGATACAGATAACTGCGAGCAAGAATGAGTAGATGGTCTTTATCAAGAAAATCGGGGCGATATGGGCAATGTTATTGACCACACGACGACCTTCAAAGAGAATCTCAGGAACATCATTAAAGTCTGAGTTCAAGAGAACCAGATTGGCAATCTGACGAGTCGCTGGATCTCCCTCAGCCATTACGATGGAACAATCTGCCTCACGAAGGGCCAAGATATCATTAACCCCGTCCCCTGTCATAGCCGTTGTATGTCCTGATTTTTTCAGCGTTTGGATGATGAGTTTCTTTTGATGAGGGGAAACACGTCCGAAAATAGCTGTCTCCTCCGCCATGGCCATCAATTCCTCATCGATGATTTTCGAACAATCTACATAGCTATGGTAGTCCGCAAAACCAGCCTTCTGGGCAATGCTGGACACCGTAACGGGATTGTCACCAGAGATAATTTTGAGGCCCACTTCCTGAGAACGGAGATAGTCCAGCGTCTCTGCTGCTCCCTCTCGAATAGGGTCCAAGATTTCCAACAAGGCCAGAGCCTGAATATCAGAAGGTTTCTGTGGTTTGTGATGGTCTAATTTCTCCTGACTGAGAGCTAAGACCAAGACACGTGAACCTCTCTCCAAGGCCTCTCTGGCTTCTGGGACTTCAGAGTCCAGCAACATCTCAGGTGCCCCTAAGAAAACTGTCCCCAAACATTCTAACTCCATGGCTCCCCACTTGCGGTCGCTGGAGAAGGGAAGCTTGGAAATCATAGGATAAGTAACTTCTCCCACAAAACGCTGTCGAATGGCTTGGGCAGTTGGATTCTTATCCTCACTATGAGCCATATAGCTGGCCAAGATGCTAGCAAGCGCTGACTCTCCATACTCTTCGGTCAAAGGAAGAACAGCCTCCACCTGCATCTTTCCTTGAGTGATGGTACCCGTCTTGTCCAGACAGAGCATATCCACGCGCGCCAAGGTCTCAACAGAGTACATCTCCTGCACCAAGACCTTTTTCAAGCCCAGCTTAATCACTGCAGCCAAGAGCGAAGTAATGGTCAAAAGGGCAATTCCCTTGGGCAACATTCCCAGAAGTGCTGTCGACGAGTTTACAACGGAAGACTTGAGAGGCAGGCCTTTTAAAAGCAAGGCTTCTAGCAAGAGAGCTAGACCAAAAGGAATGATAATCTTCCCAGTAAAACCAGCTAGCTTGTCCAGCGATTTCATGATACGAGAGTTGATGGGTTTAACGGTCTTGGCTTCCAGCATGAGTTTGGCAGCATAGTTCTCAGATCCAACATGGTGAACTTGAGCTGAAACTGCCCCACTGGCTAAGAAACTTCCTGACAAAAGCAAGGCATCCACTTCCTTTTGTACCAAATCACTTTCCCCCGTCAACATGGCTTCATTGACTTCCGCAAAGCCTTCCAAAACTAAGGCATCACTGGGAATCTGCTCTCCAGCAGACAGACGAATGACATCTCCTAACACCAATTCTTCAGGATTCAGAGCCACTTCTTGGCCATCACGAATAGTCTTGACCTTTTCCTTGGTCATGAGATTGAGCCTGTCCACCATGTGTTTGGCCCGTAGCTCGGTCACAATTCCAGAAAAAGCGTTAAAGCAGATAACAGCAAAGAAGACCAGATTGCTCCAAGCCTGCACAAAGGCAAGGGCCAAAGCAATGGCAAAGTTCAAAGCGTTAAAAAGGGTAAAGACATTTCGTTTGATGATTTGCCAAGTGCTGGTACTGGCCGAAGCAGTAAAATCATTGACCAAGCCCTTAGTCTGTCTTTCCTTGACTTCTCTTTGGGTTAATCCCATAATCTTATTTTTATCCATAAATTCTATCATATCATTTTTTCTAAAAGAATTCTAATCTCATCCCAAATATGCATCTAGTCAAGGGAAAAGTTTGCCAGCCCTCCTTTGATAAGGTATAATAATAACAAGAAAACAATCGAAGGAGATCGCATGTTTTATACTTATTTGCGTGGATTAGTTGTATTGCTCTTATGGTCCATCAATGGCAATGCCCACTATCATAATACTGATAAAATTCCTAATCAAGATGAAAATTATATTTTGGTTGCGCCTCACCGCACTTGGTGGGATCCAGTTTATATGGCCTTTGCGACCAAGCCAAAACAGTTTATCTTTATGGCAAAAAAAGAACTCTTTACCAACCGTATCTTTGGCTGGTGGATTCGTATGTGTGGCGCCTTTCCTATCGACCGTGAAAATCCTAGCGCCTCAGCCATCAAATACCCTATCAATGTTCTCAAAAAAAGTGACCGCTCTCTCATCATGTTTCCAAGTGGGAGCCGTCACTCAAACGATGTCAAGGGGGGCGTAGCTCTGATTGCCAAAATGGCCAAGGTCCGTATCATGCCGGTTACCTACACCGGTCCCATGACTTTGAAGGGCTTGATTAGCCGTGAACGTGTCGATATGAACTTTGGAAATCCAATCGATATCTCAGATATCAAGAAAATGAATGATGAAGGCATTGAAACAGTCGCCAATCGTATTCAAACAGAATTCCAACGTCTGGACGAAGAAACGAAACAATGGCACAATGATAAAAAACCAAATCCACTCTGGTGGTTTATCCGCATTCCTGCCCTCATCCTTGCTATTATACTCGCTATCCTAACCATCATCTTTAGCTTTCTCGCAAGCTTCATCTGGAACCCAGATAAGAAAAGAGAAGAACTTGCATAGAAGAAATGAACCTTGGCCAAACAGCTAAGGTTTTCATTTATATAGTAGATTGGAACTAGAATAGTACACCTCTACTTCTAAAACATTTTTAGAAATCGATTTGACTGTCCTGATCGATTTGTCCTGCTTTTGTTTCATTTTACTATATTTATAAGAATCTCCTAATCAAATCAAAAGCCACTCTACAATAGAGTAACTTTAAGATTGTCCATTTATACTCAATGAAAAAGCCCTCTGAAAATCAGAGAGCTGATTTTCAGAGGGCTAAAATCCTAGTGAAACAAAAAAATCTCCACGATCAGAAAAGTCTCTATCGTGCCATTTTCATACATGATGTATAGTCCAAGTAGAATGAATACTAAGGGCACAATGATTCGCTCGTATTTTTCAATTGTCTCGAATATTAACGGAATAGAGGATAACACCCGACTAATCTCGCAAAAGATAATTATGCCGATTACAAACACAAGCAAGGCCACGAGGGTCTGTGACCAATCTAACGAAGCAAAATAAGGTATATAGATACCTAAATTATCTCCGCCAGACGCAATTGTCAGCAATGTAACTGTCCAAAACAGTTGATTTGCCTTGCTTTGTTCTAATCTTTCAATAATTTCTTCCTCTTCTTCTTCCGCATCTTCTCCAACAATTGCAAAGCGAATCCCTAAATAGATAGGGATTAAACCAAGCAATCCAACCATCCATTCTTCAGGCACGAAATTAACGACATAAGCAGCAACTAAACTCGCCCCTACAAGTAAGCCTGTGCCTAGATATTGCCCCGCATAAATATGCCATTTCTGTTTATTCTGTGATAGCTGTGCAAATAAAATAATTAAAATAATTAAATAATCGATACTGGTAGAAATATAAACACCAATAGCAGATATGATTGTCTGTCCCATAAAAAAACCTCCTGTATTAGTCAGTAATAAATCAGCAGATTTTAGGAGAGCACAGACACATTAATTTAGCTATCGCTAGTGGGTAATGTCGAACGTAGGAAAGCATTTTACTCCTCCTCAAAACGTAGTTACAAAGTAATTTCTAACTGGAATTCAGTGACTACTTCCATGTAAAGTATAAACATACTATACTTTACTTTGTAAAGAGTGGGCTCTTCTAGGGGGCTTGCAGACAGCTACTCGGCTTGAAAAGCCGAGTAACTGCGCACCTTTATGGTGTAATTAGCTGATACCATTTGAGGTTTTTGTAGTCTCCAAAATTGTTACCGATAAAACCTCAATAAAAAAGCCCTCTGAAGTCAGAGAGCTGATTTTAGCCCGGGCTAAAATCCTAGTGAAAAAGATGAAACTCCTTGTGCTCATCGAACACTGTGTCATTTCCCTATTTTCATACGGATTTTTGACGCCCTTAGCATCATGATTCTTGCTAGATCAATCGTTTATAGACGAGGCGAAGATCGTACGAAACTTTCAGTGAAACAAAAAAAATCTCCCCGAAGGGAGAAAAGCTGGTTTATTTTACCTTACAGTGCTAGGAACCGTAACCGAAGATTATACTTGAGTATAGCGAGGTAAGGTGACAACGCAAAAAAGCTACCCAATTTAGAGTAGCTTTATTATCAAGATATGCTCAATTGAACACGGCCTAAGCACTTGGCAAAAAAGATAAAATCTCCTAGAAACTGAAGTTTCTTCGTCAATTTTCCTATTTTTGCTTTGTGCTTTTGACGGCCTTTGTATCTTGAATTAGCGACGAAGTCCTAGAGAGTTGATCAACTCACGGTAACGGTTAACGTCGTTTTTACGCAAGTATGCAAGCAAGTTACGACGGCGACCGATTTTTTTCATCAATCCACGGTAAGTAGCGTGGTCTTTTTTGTGTTGTTTGATGTGTTCGTTAAGGTGGTTGATTTCCCAAGTAAGGACAGCAACTTGAACCTCTACTGAACCTGTATCACCTTCGTGACGTGCATATTGTGCAATGATTTCATTTTTTTTCTCTTTTGAGATTGCCATGATGTTTCTCCTTTTTATTTGGCTTCATCCGAGTGACAGGTTGGCATGCCTGTAACCAAGAAGAAGTTATTTGTCTTTACGACAATCCCTATTCTACCAATAACTAACTTCTTTGTCAACAGATTTACTTTCTTGTTTTAAACATGCTATAATAATCATAGCAAGAGATTTAAGTTGTCTGTTTTTTTAAAACGAGCTGATTATCATGCCTAGATTCTATTCCCATCTCCCCCACTATCTGGTCATCTTTTTCTTTTATTGGCCTCTTTATGAATTATTTTCACTGCTCTCATCCGGTCCCAATCTGCTAGGACTCATCTTCTAAATATCTTTATCTTTTCTCCGTTAGTAACCTTCATCGTTTCTCTTCTTTACGGTTACCGTTTCCCTTTTTCCCTTTTGACATTGGATTGCTCTTTTGCTTTACTATCATTTCTTTCCACGATTTTAGCATTGTCTACTTTTTAGCCTATGGAACCTTTGCTCTGGTCGGCATGGCTTCCGGTATTGGTATCAAGCATATTCTGCAAAAATGAAAAACAAAAAACTTTCACAAAATCCTTGAAAAATCTCACAATCATGCTATAATAATCCATAGAGACAAGTCACTTAGTCCCTTTCTACTAGAGAGTGCGTGGTTGCTGAGAACGCATAGAAAGACTATACTGATACTACTCTTGAGTTTTTTATGAAAACATAAAACGGTGGCCACGTTAGAGCCAATCAGAGGTGTCCCTCTCTTTTGAGGTACATAAATGAAGGTGGAACCACGTTGCGACGTCCTTTCTAGGACGTCGCTTTTTGTTTCTCTTTGCTTTTTGTTTCTCTTTATTTAAGACTGCGAAATAGGGAAACACTTCTGCTTTAGAAATAATGGATAACCAATATAAGGAGAACATCATGATTAACATTACTTTCCCCGATGGCGCTGTTCGTGAATTCGAATCTGGCGTTACAACTTTTGAAATTGCCCAATCTATCAGCAATTCCCTAGCTAAAAAAGCCTTGGCTGGTAAATTCAACGGCAAACTCATCGACACTACTCGTGCTATCACTGAAGATGGAAGCATCGAAATTGTAACACCTGATCACGAAGATGCCCTTCCAATCTTGCGTCACTCAGCAGCTCACTTGTTCGCCCAAGCAGCTCGTCGTCTTTTCCCAGACATTCACTTGGGAGTTGGTCCAGCCATCGAAGATGGTTTCTACTACGATACTGACAACACAGCTGGTCAAATCTCTAACGAAGACCTTCCTCGTATCGAAGAAGAAATGCAAAAAATCGTCAAAGAAAACTTCCCATCTATTCGTGAAGAAGTGACTAAAGACGAGGCACGTGAAATCTTCAAAAATGACCCTTACAAGTTGGAATTGATTGAAGAACACTCAGAAGACGAAGGCGGTTTGACTATCTATCGTCAGGGTGAATATGTAGACCTCTGCCGTGGACCTCACGTTCCATCAACAGGTCGTATCCAAATCTTCCACCTTCTCCATGTAGCTGGTGCTTACTGGCGTGGAAATAGCGACAACGCTATGATGCAACGTATCTACGGGACAGCTTGGTTTGATAAGAAAGACTTGAAAAACTACCTTCAAATGCGTGAAGAAGCTAAGGAACGTGACCACCGTAAACTTGGTAAAGAGCTTGACCTCTTTATGATTTCACAAGAAGTGGGACAAGGACTTCCATTCTGGTTGCCAAATGGTGCGACTATTCGTCGTGAGTTGGAACGCTACATCGTTGACAAAGAGTTGGCTTCTGGATACCAACACGTTTATACTCCACCACTTGCTTCTGTTGAACTTTACAAGACTTCTGGTCACTGGGATCATTACCAAGAAGACATATTCCCAACTATGGACATGGGTGACGGGGAAGAATTTGTCCTTCGTCCAATGAACTGCCCACACCACATCCAAGTCTTCAAACACCATGTTCACTCTTACCGTGAGTTGCCAATCCGTATCGCTGAAATCGGTATGATGCACCGTTATGAAAAATCTGGTGCCCTCACTGGTCTTCAACGTGTGCGTGAAATGTCTCTCAACGACGGTCACCTTTTCGTTACTCCAGAACAAATCCAAGAAGAATTCCAACGTGCTCTTCAGTTGATTATCGATGTTTACGGAGACTTCAACTTGAATGAGTACCGCTTCCGTCTCTCTCTTCGCGACCCTCAAGATACTCACAAGTACTTTGACAACGATGAGATGTGGGAAAATGCTCAAACTATGCTTCGTGCAGCTCTTGATGAAATGGGCGTGGACTACTTTGAAGCCGAAGGCGAAGCAGCCTTCTACGGACCAAAATTGGATATTCAAGTTAAGACCGCTCTTGGAAAAGAAGAAACTCTTTCTACTATCCAACTTGACTTCTTGCTTCCAGAACGCTTCGACCTCAAATACATCGGAGCTGATGGTGAAGAGCACCGTCCAGTGATGATCCACCGTGGGGTTATCTCAACTATGGAACGCTTCACAGCTATCTTGATTGAGAACTACAAGGGGGCCTTCCCAACATGGCTGGCACCACACCAAGTAACCCTCATCCCAGTATCTAACGAAAAACACGTGGACTACGCTTGGGAAGTAGCCAAGAAACTCCGTGACCGCGGTGTCCGTGCAGACGTAGATGAGCGCAATGAAAAAATGCAGTTCAAGATCCGTGCTTCACAAACCAGCAAGATTCCTTACCAATTAATTGTTGGAGACAAAGAAATGGAAGACGAAACAGTCAACGTTCGTCGCTATGGCCAAAAAGAAACACAAACTGTCTCAGTTGATGATTTTGTTGGAGCTATCCTAGCTGATATAGCCAACAAATCACGCGTTGAGAAATAAGAACCTAGCATAAAAGCCTCCAGTCCGGAGGCTTTTTCGTCTATTCTCACTCAAGGACTAGATTCACTTGAGCAAACTGAATCCGCGCTATCGTTCCTTTTCCGACCTCAGACTCGATACGAATCTGGTGACCCAGTTCTTCAGAAATTTTCTTAGATAGGTAAAGTCCAAGTCCAGATGACTGCTGGGTTAGGCGTCCATTATACCCTGAAAAGCCACGTTCAAAGACTCGGAGGACATCACTGTTTTTTATCCCGATTCCCGTATCCTTGATACAAAGCTCTTGCCCGTCCATATAAATCTCCAGACCACCTTCCTTGGTGTACTTGAGACTGTTTGAGATAATTTGCTCAATAACCACTAGTAGCCACTTTTTATCCGTCACGATTTCTTTATCAAGGTCATGTAGATTGACATTTAGGCCTTTTTGAATAAAGAAAAGAGCATATTTACGAATTATTTCCTTGACCAAATCCTCAATTTGAACCTGCTTTAAGACCAAATCATCATGGAAACTTTCTAAACGCAGGTACTGTAAGACTAGATTGGTATAGGAATCGATTTTGAAAATTTCCTGTTCTAACTGCTGCTTCAGTTGGCGGTCAGCTACTTCTGCAACTAAGAGTTGACTGGCTGCAATGGGGGTCTTAATCTGATGGACCCACAAGGTATAGTAATCCAGCAAATCCGTCAGTTTTCTTTCTGAATCTGACCTCTGCTGATAGAGTTCCATCTCACGCGCCTCTAATTTTTCAGCCAAGGCTCTTTCCAAAGGAGACTGAGCTTCCCTCTCCCCATAGAGAATTTCCTGACGATAGACCTGCGTTTCCACCAATATGTCCCAAGTGAAAAATAAGATGGTTACAAAGCAACACAAGAGGAAAAAGTAGAGAAAGTAAGTTCCCAAACTGGCAAATAAAAACTGAAAGAGCAAAATCAGAAATGCTAAAGCAAGCAGATAGACAAACAGACGACTACGGGAGCGCAGATAGGCTAGAAAAAATTGTTTCCAATCAAGCATGCTTCAGTCCGTACCCTATCCCTTTCTTGGTCTCGATAAATCCTACCAAGCCCTGCTCTTCCAATTTTTTACGCAAACGAGCCACATTGACAGAGAGGGTATTATCATCAATGAAAAAGTCACTGTTCCAAAGTTCCCGCATGAGGTCGTCACGCGCTACAATATTGCCTGCATGCTCAAATAACACGCGTAAAATCTGGAATTCGTTCTTGGTCAAATTCAAGACTTGCCCTTGATAATGTAAATCCATGGATTTGGTATTGAGGATAACACCAGCATATTCCAGTAAACTCTCGTCACGCCCGAACTCATAGGAACGACGCAGCAAGCCCTGAACCTTGGCTAAAAGAACCTGCTGGTCAAAAGGTTTGGTCACAAAGTCATCCGCCCCCATATTGATTGCCATGACAATATCCATAGCCTGGTCTCTCGAAGACAGAAACATGATAGGCACCTTGGAAATCTTGCGAATTTCCTGACACCAGTGATAACCATTAAACAAGGGCAGCCCAATATCCATGAGGACCAGATGAGGTTCCGATTGGACAAAAAGACTCAAAACTTCCATAAAGTCTTCTACCAAGACCACTTCAAATCCCCATTCAGAGAGCATTTTCCCGACCTGTTGACGAATAACCTGATCATCTTCTACTAGTAAAATCTTGTGCATGCGCTCCTCCTTTTCTATTATTATAACAGATTTTTCCATGCTCGAAGGTCTGAAACTGAATTTGAAAGAGCTTGTTTTTAGCCAGTACAAACAGGTAATGCTACTAGCTAATTTGGGAGAAATTTGATAAGATAAATAAAAAGAAAGGAGCTCTTATGGCCAATATTTTTGATTATCTGAAAGATGTCGCACACGATTCCTTTTACGACCTACCTTTGAATGAGTTAGACATTCTAGCCTTAACAGAAATCACCTACCTCTCCTTTGATAATCTGGTCTCCACAGCTCCTCAGCGACTTTTAGAACTGGCTCCTCAGGTTCCAAGAGAATCTAACATGTTGACCAGCAAAAATCGCCTCCAGCTATTAGATGAACTAGCTCAACACAAACGTTTCAAAAATTGCAAACTCTCCCATTTTATCAACGACATCGACCCTGAGCTGCAAAAGCAGTTTGCAGCTATGACCTACCGCCTCACTCTCGATACCTATCTGATTGTCTTTCGTGGGACAGATGACAGTATCATTGGCTGGAAGGAAGATTTCCACCTGACCTATATGAAGGAAATTCCCGCTCAAAAGCACGCCCTACGCTATCTAAGAAATTTTCTTGTCCACCATCCTAAGCAAAAGGTCATTCTGGCTGGGCATTCCAAGGGAGGAAATTTAGCCATCTATGCTGCTAGTCAAATTGAGAAAAACTTGCAAAATCAAATCATAGTAGTTTATACCTTTGATGCGCCTGGTCTCCACAAAGAACTGACACAAACTGAGGGCTATCAAAGGATAATGGATAGAACCAAGGTCTTCATCCCTCAAGGCTCCATCATCGGTATGATGCTGGAAATTCCTGCCCACCAAATCATCGTGCACAGTACTGCCTTAGGTGGTATCGCCCAGCACGATACCTTTAGTTGGCAGATTGAGGACAAGCACTTCGTCCAACTGGATAAGACCAACAGTGATAGCCAACAAGTTGACACAACCTTCAAGGAGTGGGTGGCCACAGTCCTTGACGAGGAACTCCAGCTCTACTTTGATCTCTTCTTTGGAACCATTCTTGATTCTGGTATTACTTCTATCAATGACTTGTCTTCCTTAAAGGCTATCGAACACATTCGTCATCTCTTCGTCCAAGCTCAATCCCTCACTCCAGAAGAAAGGGAAACCATGGGACACCTCACCCAATTATTGATTGATACCCGTTACCAAGCCTGGAAGAATAGATAAAAAGCTTATGAAAAGGTAATACTCTTCGAAAATCTCTTCAAACCACGTCAGCGTCGCCTTACCGTATATATGTGACTGACTTTGTCAGTCTTATCTACAACCTCAAAGCGGTG
>NZ_VMKU01000104.1:0-7308 GCF_013276315.1 Streptococcus sp. 2741
GGCTAGCTTCCTAGTTTGTTCTTTGATTTTCATTGAGTATTAGATTTTTGAGTAAAAAGCATAGAAAAACAGCCCCTAAGGACTGTTTAATCTTATACTGTAGCTGCTTGATCCAAGCTTTCACCGATAGCGGCTAGGCGCTCGATTACTTCAGCTTGTGTCAATTCATTTTTTGAAACATAGCGGTTACGTGGGTGAACACGGCACTCGTGTGAGCATCCACGAAGGTACTTGTCTTCATTTTCTTCTGATGTCAAGATACGACGGTTACAGAAGGGATTTCCACAGTTGACATAACGTTCACATGGTGTTCCATCAAACCAGTCTTTCCCTACGATGGTTGGGTTGACATGGTTGACATCAACGGCAATACGCTCGTCAAAGACGTACATTTTCCCATCCCAAAATTCACCTTGGACTTCTGGGTCTTTACCGTAAGTTGCGATTCCTCCGTGCAATTGGCCGACATCTTTGTAACCTTCACGGACCATCCAGCCTGAGAATTTCTCACAGCGAACGCCACCTGTACAGTAAACCACGACACGCTTGTCCATGAATTTTTCCTTGTTATCACGGACCCATTGTGGTAACTCACGGAAGTTGCGAATATCTGGGCGAATAGCTCCACGGAAATGTCCTAGGTCGTACTCATAATCGTTACGTGTGTCAAGGACAACGGTATCTTTATCAAGAAGCGCTTCTTTGAACTCTTTTGGAGACAAGTAAGCACCTGTTGTTTCAAGTGGGTTGATGTCGTTGTCAAAGTCGTTGTCTTCCAAACCAAGGTGGACAATTTCTTTCTTGTAGCGAACGAACATCTTCTTGAAGGCTTGTTCATTTTCTTCGTCAATCTTGAACCAGAGGTCTTCCATACCTGGGAGGCTGTGAACGTAGTCCATGTATTTTTGAGTTGTTTCATAGTCACCTGAAACTGTTCCGTTAATTCCCTCGTCAGCGACTAGGATACGGCCTTTAAGGCCGATTGATTTACAGAAAGCCAAGTGGTCTGCAGCAAATTGCTCTGCATTTTCAATTGGAGTATAAAGGTAGTAAAGTAAGACACGAATATCTTTTGCCATAAGATTTGTTCTCTTTTCTATTCTTAAATTTTCTAAATTTTTTATTTATCCATACTAGTATACCTGCTTGAGAAAACGAATGCAATTTATTTGACTGGAAATTGTAGAGGGTTCTCGAAATTTCCTGAATGGTTATACTCTTCGAAAATCTCTTCAAACTACGTCAGCTTCACCTTGCCGTAGGTATATGATACTGACTCTGTCAGTTATATCCACAACCTCAAAACTGTGTTTTGAGCAGCCTGCGGCTAGTTTCCTAGTTTACTCTTTGATTTTCATTGAGTATTAAAATAAAGATAAGAGAAAACAGGAATATCTATATCCTTGTGCCCAAAAAACCACTGCCTCCCCCAGATAAACCTGAGGAAAGCAGTGATTCTTATTTTAGGAGTTAGGTTAGGAATGAATACACGAAATCAATTTAGCTGATTATTTTTTGTTTTTCAAGAATTCATCGTATTGTTTTTGCATTTCGTTCAATACTTTTTCGTAGGCACCTTCAGATTTCAATTTTTCCATCAATTCTGGAATCGCTTTATCTGGGTCTACAGTACCAGTGTTGATAGCTGTATCAAATTGTTGCATTGTATTAGCGATAGCTGAGATTTCAGATTTCACATTGTCAGTGTTAAAGATAAATCCAAGCGCTGGAGACTCTTTAGCTTCTGCCAATTCTTTCTTAGAATTTTCGATTTGTTGGTCTGTAACGTTTTCGTTGATATAAAGGATCCAGTTGTTACCAGTGTTCCATCCACCCATGTGAGTGTTTCCTTTGTAGCCATCAAGAACGCGAACACGGTTTTCTTTACCTTCAATTTTTTCCCAGTTCTTGCCTTCTGGACCGTAAACAAGACCGTTCAAGAGTTCTGGATTCGTATTCAAGAGGTTCAAGATTTCCATTGATTTTTCTTTGTTCTTAGAGTTGTTTGAGATGACAAAGTTAGCAACTTGTGTTGTTTGGTTTTTCTTGATGAAGTTAGTAATTGGTTTGATTTGGATATCTTTGTTGGCAACACGTGAAAGCAAGCTGTTACCGTAGTCAGCTGGTCCTACTGTTTCTTCACGAACGAACCAAGTATCTTGTTGAAGGTCAAAGGAAGTATCGCTTGTTGCGACGTCTTTTGGAATGTAGCCAGCTTCATAGAATTTGTGAAGAGTCTTCAAGTGTTCTTTGAAACGAGGCACTTCGTAACGGTTTACAACTTTAGTAGTATCGCCTTCAAGGTCGATAACGAATGGAAGACCGTTTGCTACTGGATAGTCAAAGTTATCAGATGGGATGAAAACTTTACCAATAGCAAATGGTACTACGTCTGGAGCTTTTTCTTTAATTTGTTTCAAGACTGGCTCAAGAGTTTCGTAAGAAGTAACACCTGAAATATCGATACCATATTTAGCAAGGAGAGTTCCGTTGAAGGCAAAGTTTTGAGATGATGCAACGTTGGCTGCAACTGGAACAGCGTAAATCTTACCATTTACAGTATTACCCTTGATGTAAGCTGGGTCAAGTGCCTTGTAAAGGTCTTTACCTTCTTTTTTGTACAATTCTGTCAAGTCAGCGTAAGCACCTTTTTGAGCATTTACAATATAGTTATCTGCAAAGGCAATATCATAGTTTTCACCAGATGATGTGATAACTGACATTTTCTTACCATAGTCACCCCAGCCAAGGTATTGGATATCCAATTTGGCACCAACTTTTTCTTCGATGATTTTGTTGGCATTTTCTAGCAACTCATCCAAGTTGTCTGGTTTGTCACCGATTTGGTACATTTTGATAACAGGTTTATCACCTGAATCAGCAGCTTTTTTGCTGTTACCTGTCAAGTTTCCACAAGCAGCAAGACCTGCAGCCAAAGCGACTACACTAGCAGATGCAAAAGCATATTTTTTCCAGTTTTTCATGATAAAAACTCCTTTTTTTATTTTTAAACTTATAAACAATGTAATGATGTTAACTTCACGCAAGGGAAGTTGGGAACTGAGAAATGTTTTTCCTCAATAAGCACTATTCTTTCACACCACCGATAGTTAAACCTTTTACAAAGTAGCGTTGGAAGAATGGATACAAAATCGCGATTGGAAGGGTTGCAACCACAACCATGGCCATACGTCCCGTTTCTTTCGGTAGAGCAACTCCCAGTTGACCAGTCAAGCCGACCGCTTTGGCGATGTAGTCCATATTTTGCTGGATTTGCATAAGCAAATATTGCAATGGATACAAGTTGTCACTCTTGATGTAAAGAAGGGCGTTGAACCAGTCATTCCAGAAACCAAGTGCTGTCAAAAGCGTGATGGTTGCGATACCTGGTAGTGACAATGGCAAACAGATTTGGAAGAAAATCCGAGCCTCACTGGCACCATCGATACGAGCCGATTCGAGAATGGCTTCTGGAATGGTCTTCTTGAAGAAGGAACGCATCAAGATGATGTTAAATGGTGAGAGAAGCATTGGAACAATCAAGGCCCAAACAGTATCCCCAAGCTGAAGCACACGGGTCACCATGATATAACCTGGTACCAAACCAGCGTTGAACAACATACTGAGAAGGACGAAGATGGTAAAAAATCTGCGATACTTAAATGTTGTCCGTGAGATAGCGTAGGCATAGGTTATTGTGATAAAGACATTTGTAAATGTCCCAACTACGGTTACAAAGACAGAAATGAAGAGGGCTTGTAAGATTTTATCCTTAAACTGTGCCAAGAACTCAAAACCGTCTAATCCAAATTGGGATGGGAAGAAGCTGTAGCCGTATTGGAGGAGGCTTTTCTCGTCCGTCACTGAAATAATGATAACGAATACGAAGGGTAGGATACAAGAGAGGGCAATCAAACCCGAAATGATACTGAAGAAGATATCTGCTTTCTTACTGAAGGAGTGAATGCCGACATTATCAATTTTTTCTTTTTTAATTTTCTTTTCTGCCATATTCTCCTCCTTTCTAGAACAAAGCTGAGTTTGGATCAACTCGTCTTGCAAGTAAGTTTGATAGAACCACCAGAATCAATCCGACTACTGATTGGTAGAGACCTGCTGCTGAAGCCATCCCGATGTCCGCTGTCTGAGTCAAACCATTATATACATATACGTCCAAGACGTTGGTTACGTTATAAAGCTGACCAGCATTGTGAGGGATTTGGTAGAAAAGACCGAAGTCTGCACGGAAGATATTTCCAACTGCAAGGATGGTCAATACGGTTACCAATGGTGTCAACTGCGGAATGGTTACATTGCGAATCCGTTGCCATTTGCTAGCTCCGTCTACTGTCGCTGCTTCGTAGTAGGTTGGATCAATTCCCATAATCGTCGCATAGTACATGACACTGCTATATCCAAAACCTTTCCAAATACCTAGGAAAAGTAGGAGATAGGGCCAAATTCCCAAATCAGCGTAGAAGTTGACTTCTTTTAGACCAAGACTTTCCAATAAATGGTTGAACACCCCTTTATCAATATTTAGGAAGGCATCTGTAAAGAAACTGATGATAACCCAAGACAAGAAGTAAGGGAACAACATAGAAGTTTGGAAAATCTTCACCATTCTCTTGGAACGGAGTTCACTGAGGATAATGGCAATCCCTACAGATACAACTAAACCTAGAAAGATAAAGCCAAGATTGTAGAGGACCGTATTTCGTGTGATAATAAAGGCGTCTCTTGAACTAAATAAGAATCTGAAATTATCGAGTCCGACCCATTTACTATTTATGATACTATCTATGAAACCATTACTGGTCATGTGGTAGTCTTTGAAGGCAACCACGTTCCCAAATACTGGAATGTAGAAGAATAGAATCAACCAGAGTGCCCCTGGCAAAACCATCAAGAGAAAGATCCAGTTATCTCTCAAGGTTTTTGAAAACTTATTCATAATTTCCTCCCTTTTTATTTTGATATCCGTCTAAAAATTCCTTTTTAGACTTTTGATAACGATTACATTATTAGTATACTCCTATTTGCAGATTAGGTTAAACTCCTAATTATAGAAAAAACTCCACAAATTATGTAGCAGATTTAAAACTTTATCACCACTATCAAACAAATGTCCGTAACCGTCCAATAACGAAGTATATTGAAAAATCTCCAAACTAGGGAACTCAGCGATAGTTCCTAATCTGGAGATTTTTAATATGTTATTAGGCGTTTGCTTTCAACTTAGCAATAACCTTTTTAAGATTATCAATCAACTCTGCTTCAGTATGTTCAGAGCCTTTTTCATCTGCCAAGAAGGAAACTGCTTTTTGAAGTTCTTCTTGAGAGTTTTCAAGGACATCCTTATCTACTGTTTCAAGGTTTGAGTCTTTAAGAAGTTTACTTAATTCCTTGGCTAATTTCTCGAGTTCTGATTCTTTGTTGCGACGAGCTAGGAGGAAGAAGAGGAGACCTAAAAGCACTAGGATACTTGCTGCAATAATCCCTACTGGGACTTGAGTTTGGGCTGCAGGCTTATCTGCTTCTGGTGCTGCCTCAGAAACTTTTTGTTCTCCAGCCTTCGTTGCTGACTGGCTTTCCTTAATGGACTCTAGGGAAGCAATGGCATCTTTGACTGTTTGCAGGATATGGCGCAACCCTTGCTCTGTCAAACTATCATCTGCAAGAGCTTTCTGAGCCTCTGTTAAAACCAGACGTGCTGAATCTGTAATAGGATTTGATACAGCTGTCAACGATCTCAAAAGATTTTCTAAGGTTTGAACCTGCTTACTTAGTTCTGACTTATCTAAAGTCCCTTGACTCTGAGTTGCTGAACGAACAGTATCGTCTTCTCTATTCGCAGTATTTACAGTAGGCTCCGTAGTTGTCACTGGGGATACAGACGAACGAGCTGTGGTTGTTGAGCCACTGTCAGTGCTTCGTCCATCTTGTCCAGAATTTGCTTGTCCACTATCTGATGGACTTGTTGGAACAGAAGGACTTGCTGGTTCTGTAGTGTTCACATTCCCAGAATTTCCAGGTTGGTTATTAGTCGTTAGGAGGTGACGAGGAGATGGAATAGGATTGATACGATTGATTTCATCTAATGCTTTTTCTTTTCCTACTGGATTTAGCGCATCTATAGCCTCTTTACCAGTTGTTTTTGCACTATCTACTGCTGATTGCCCTGTGGCGGTATCAATAGCTTTCTTAGCTTCATCTACAATATTCTTAACTTGCTCTTTAACGGCTTGTTTTTCGTCATCAGAAAGTTTATCGTTGCCAGCAATCGCTTTTTCTTTAATCGCTTTAGCTGCTTCTAATTCTGCTTTAGCTAGTTCTTTAGCAATCGCTAGTTTAGCTGAATTTTTGGCTGTTGTGACATCATCTTCCGTTGTTGCATCATCGATTGTAGCAATTGCTTTATTTGCTTCGTCGGCTATTTTTGCTTTCGCTTCTGCTTTTTTATCAGCTGGCAAATCTACATTACTTTCAATAGCATCCGTTGCATTCTTAGCTGCTTCTTCAACTTCTTTCTTAACAGCTGATTTATCAATATCTTTTAGAACTCCTGCTGCTTCTGCTAGTTTGGCTTTAATCGCATTCACTTGTTCTTGTGCTTTCAATGCTTCTACTTCACTTGCATTAGTTCCTTTTTTAGCTACTTCTTGGGCTGCTTGTTTGGCTGCTTCTAAGTCAGTTGCTAACTGATCATACTTCGCATTGTACTCGTTAACACTATCAGGTGTTTTTCCTTCCAAGCTTGCTTTTTCCAGTTTTGCTGCTTCTGCTGCTAATTTTTCTTTTTGAGCGTCTGTCGCTGCTGGGACTAAGCCTGCTTTGGCGGTTTCCAATGCCGCTTTCTTTTCGTTTACTTTCGCTACTGCTGCCGCTACGTCTTCTTGTGACGCATTTTGGTTATCGATAACTTTCTGTGCCTCTACAAGTTCTGCTACCGCTGCTTCTTTAGCTGCTGTATACGTTGCTAGACTGTCTGTTGTTTTACCTGTTGGCTCTGTTTCACCAGTCAATCCTTCTAATGCTGCTTTCGCTTGTGTTAAAGCATCCTTATTAGCTTGATCTTTTAGAACTCCTGCTGCTTCTGCTAGTTTGGCTTTAATCGCATTCACTTGTTCTTGTGCTTTCAATGCTTCTACTTCACTTGCATTAGTTCCTTTTTTAGCTACTTCTTGGGCTGCTTGTTTGGCTGCTTCTAAGTCAGTTGCTAACTGATCATACTTCGCATTGTACTCGTTAACACTATCAGGTGTTTTTCCTTCCAAGCTTGCTTTTTCCAGTTTTGCTGCTTCTGCT
>NZ_VMKU01000105.1:0-3330 GCF_013276315.1 Streptococcus sp. 2741
TTATACCATAAGTGAAAAACGTTTACAAATAGTTATCATCACTTGTAAATAGTTGAGTTTTTACTTATTTTTCGTTAAAATCATTTACACTAATTTCCATCGTTTTTTTAAATCGTATTCATCTTCGTATTCATTTTTACAATCATCTTTGCCCGTATAGTTGAGAAGGTTGCAATTTAATTCTAATAGTTTATAAATAGAAAACCGTGATTACTCACAGTCTTTTAAAAATAAAATAAAAAAACTCCATCAAAACTATTGACATTATGCAACAAAAGTTGTATAATGGATACATAAGGTTAAGGAGGAAACCTTAGACAAGGAAACTAGTAGAAAGGAACATGAAATGTTTAAGTTCAAAAAGAAACCACTCAAAGCAAAAACAAATAAGCTAGTAGTCAAAATAAACTTATTTATAATCAGCTTTGAATGGCACATCGAATTTGGATAGTGAAAAATCACTATCCACCCCTTCGGGGGTGTACTTAAATTATAACAGGAAAAACAATGAAAGTAAATCTTAAAGTTAGAAAAACCACCAAGCGTGAAAAAGTTGAATTTATTATTGGACTTCTTCTACTCCTATTTGCAGTTTGGTATTTTACGAGGTAATATATGTCAGTAGATATTGAAGCTATCCGCTGGCTTTTAGACAACGCCACAGCCTATGCTATTAGCAAAAACTGTGGCATGTCTATTCAGGCCGTGGACAAGTATAAAAATGGTGTATCGGATATTATGAATATGCGTCTAAAACACGCTATCAGCATGATAACATACGCCCAGGAACTTAAAAAGCAGTGATTTCGGTCACTGTTTTTTATTTTTAACAAAACACCGTTTTTGACAATAATACACCACGATTTCCTCTCCATATTCTTCATGTAAACGCTTTTTTGAACAATAGGATTGTGATTTTGCTTTCTAATCGTTCAAAATGTGTGTTTTTGAAAAATAAAAAAACCGCAAGCCTGAGCCTGCGGTGAAAAATTATTCTTTGTCTTTGTTTTTATTTTGATTATTCCCTGTAAACAAACCAATTAGCCCTAATGCAGTAGTTCCAGTTAAGACACTACCTGCAATTTGTTTATCTGTTGCTATTAAGTAAATTCCACCAATAATAACAACGAGGGCGATTAAAAAGCCAAATAACTGTCCCAATTTATGAGAAGCAATATTCCCTGATAAGTATTTATCTTCCATCTCTCTACGATGTTGGCTTTCTGCAATACCATTATCAATAATCTTTTGAGCAGCATCCGGATATAGCTCTTTATATCCTTTGAGAATATCTGGATGAGGTAGGTCACCTTGATAGATTTCCAACTTCTGTAAAACTACTTGACGCTGTTCATGTGGTAAGCGCTCGACTTCATCAACAATATTATTGACTTCAATCAAATCTTTATTCTCGGTATCCAAATTTCATTACCTCTTTCTGAATGCCCATCGTTGATTTCTTGTAATCACTTTTGACTTTCTTCCAGTCTGGGACTGTATCAGCTTTTACTTTCGAAATGTTCTGGTTAAAGCTAAAAACAGGCAATACAATTGCTGTCATACCAAGTAAAAAAGACTTAAAGTATTGAGGTTGTTTTGTATTTTTTAACATCCCAAATTCCTCCTACTCGCTCCATAATATTTTTTTGAATTAACTTGATTATGACATCTTTCTTTAAAAAAGTCAATGTTTCTTACTCTTTTTAACAAAAAAATCCCCACAAGGACGAGTCCTGTGGGGTAGATAAACATTTTAGAAAAGTTTTCCTTTCCTTTTATTTTTTTAAATTATTTAGTCGTAATCAAGCCGTCTGGCTCTACTGTGAACTCTGGCTTGTCTGCCATTGTTCCGTCTGGTTTGAGATAGTACCAGCCTGTTCCGTCCGCAGACTGGATAAAGGCGTTTGATACCATAGCACCTTCTTTACCGTCAAGGTAATACCAAGTATCTTTGTACTTGACCCATCCTGTCTTCATAGCGCCCTCTGTGTCAAAATAATACCACTTCTCAGCGATTTTCTTCCAGCCTGTAGCCATTTCGCCTGACTGGTCAAACCAGTACCAATTACCATCTGTGTGCTTCTTCCAGCGGTTCGCAAGCATATAGCCTGAGCCGTCGAAGTAATACCAGGTGCCGTTGACCTTCTCAAACTTGTCTTTTGGATAAGAGCCGTCTAAGTGTACATACCAATAGCCTGTATCGTTCTTCTTCCAACCTGTTTCAATTGTCAAGCCACTTTCAATATCCTGCTTGAACTGTTCACGGCTAATGCCCCATTTGGCTAGATATGGATACGGGTCAACGTGGTCTGAATGATTGTCTGGTTGGTTATTGGTACAGTATTCATGCGTTTTGATACCTGCCAAGTCGTCTGTATCAAGCGTTTTTGGCAAACCTGCTTCATCTGCTAGATTACGTAGCAATTCGATATACAGACGGTAATCTTCCATGAACTCTTCTTTAGTTGAATGACTTTCAATCAGTTCAACTGCCGCATAGCTTTCCGCATTCCAACCGCCACCAACGTCCCAAGATCCGTTGTTTACAGGTCCGACCTGCATGACACGGCCGTTACCAACCACATGAGAGAAGAAACCAAGCTCAGGGTTCTTTCTGTAGTGGTAGTCTGCCTCATTTTGAGCGGTTGAGTTGCGGTTGCCTGTTGAGTGGGCATGTACTTGTCGGTAAGGCTGTACCCCAACCTGGGGCAAGCCTGTACGTAGTCTGCTTGTATCGATATCCATACCTACTCCCTCCAAGCATCGTTCATCTGCTTCACTGCGGACTCCACAAAGGTATCCAAGTCCTTATCGGTCATGCTGATCTTATATTTGGTCAGCTCTGCCCGAATTTTAGTGCGAGCCTGTGCCAATTTTTCATCACCTTTATAACCTGTCTCTTGAGCCACCTGCTCAACGGCATGAACTGCGTTCTTGGCTAGGATTTCAGCGATGATTACCGCTTTCTCTCCGCCTTTACGCAAAAGATAGTCTTTCACCATTTTCACGATACTGCCTACTGCTACTGCTAAAAAGCCTGTCGCAAAAGCGATAATAAATTCATTAAATTGTGTCATGTGTTGTTTCCTTTCTATTCTCTATAAAACTTAACATTAACGCTACCTATATACTCCCTTAAGTTTGTACCAGTTAGATATATGACTCCTCGGTTATACATATCAGCCTGAATTCTTATTAATTTGCTATTATTGAGTTGTACATATCGTATAGCAGCAACCTTAATATCATTACCTTTAATATCAATATTGTACCCACCCCAGTACTGCCACATTCTTGTGTTTAACACTTCCAGTCATAACCACCCGTGAA
>NZ_VMKU01000106.1:0-2857 GCF_013276315.1 Streptococcus sp. 2741
TTGAGGTTGCAGATAGAACACCATACCTACGGCAAGGTGAAGCTGACGTGGTTTGAAGAGATTTTCGAAGAGTATTAACTCATCAAATTTGTAAATATCATGAGCCTTCTCTAGGCATCATAACCAATATCAAAAAAGGCTAATTCTAAAGCGACCGCTTGATTCCAGCGTTGCTGAAGCTCTGTCAAATCTTCTCGACCTTTTCCGACACGATTGAGTTCGTCAACCAGAAATTGAACCCACTCTGCAAAGAAAGGACCTCTGTGGAGATTGATCCATTCCGAATGAATATAGGCTTCAGGAAGAGCCAAAGTTTTAGAACCCCAGTCTAAATAGAGTCCTTCTGCAATGACCAGCATGACCAAAAGATGGGCATAGTCTGATGAAGCCACTGCCGAGTACATTAGATTCTGAAAGGCTTTTGTTACAGGGTGCAAGCTCACTTCTAGATAGTCATTCTCAGATACGTTTAACTCTTTGAAAGCCTTTTGGAAATAGCCATCTTCATCTGCTTCAAGAAAGCCTAGTTGTTTGGCAAAACGAAGCTTGGATTCAAGCTGGTCTGCGTGGGCTACGCAGGAACCCAACATGGATAAAAAGGCATCAAAGAAGTGATAATCTTGAATCAGGTAGTCTTTTAAGGCCTTATTCTCAATTGTCCCTGCAAAAAGTTCCTTAACAAAACGATGATTGATTGCAGCCTGCCAATCCTTCTGACTGCTTTTTAATAATTCTCCAACAGTCAAACCTGGCTGAAATGCATAAACCTGTGTTTCCATATTTACTTCTCCTCTCTTTACTTGTTAGTAATTAATAAAACACCAAGAAATACCAAGTAAAATCGTAATTCCACTTGATCCTTTTAAAGAACATCGAGGGCATTTGCAGAGAGCTACCTAAACAAGCCTACCCAGTTTTATATAAACAAAAAAACTCCAATTACAATCAAGAATTAGAGTTGACTTACAAGATTAGACCGTTCATTTCACCATACGAAAAAAACTGTTCACATTTCCCTTCGCCAGTCTTAACTGTATCAGGTTCAATGGGTATCATCTCAGCCTAAAGCACCCCAAATGTCTTTATTATTTAATTACTAGATCATTATAACAGAAATTGAAAGCCCTAGCAAGATATTTGACCGAAAAATATCTTTATATAGTTTTTGATAGCGATTTATTCTTCCAATACACGAAGAAAAACCTCCACATTCAGTGGAGGCAATCTCTTTTATCAATACAATTTTAAGTCACGAGGGTCAACTGGGAAGGTTGGGTTGTATGGGTTGTGACGAAGTTTGAAGTGTTTGACATCTTCAATGGTCTGAGTTCCAGACAATTGCATAACTGTCTTCAATTCCGCATTCAAGTGTTCAAAGACTTGACGCACACCAACACTACCACCAAGAGCCAAACCATAAATAGCAGGGCGACCAATAGCTACCAAGTCTGCTCCTGAAGCCAAGGCTTTAAAGACGTGTTGACCACGACGAACACCAGAGTCAAAGACAATTGGCACACGTCTATCAACTGCTTCTGCCACTTCTTGAAGCGAGTCAAAAGCAGCTGGTCCACCGTCGATTTGACGACCACCGTGGTTGGTTACCCAGATACCAGAAGCTCCCGCAGCAAGTGAACGCTCAACGTCCTCACGGCATTGTGGTCCCTTGACATAGACAGGAAGTCCAGAGTATTCAGCGATAAATTCTACATCGCGTGGAGACAAGCGCTGTTTAGCTGATTTGTAAACAAAGTCCATTGATTTACCAGCACCTTCTGGCAGGTATTCTTCAACAATCGGCATGCCAACTGGGAAGACAAAACCATTACGCTTATCCACCTCACGATTGCCCCCTACAGTAGCATCTGCCGTCAAGACAATCGCTTTATAACCTTCAGCCTTCACACGGTCCATGATGTGGCGGTTGATACCGTCATCCTTACTAAAGTAAAATTGGAACCAATGAGGTGTCCCTTGAAGGGCTTCAGAAATCTCTGGAAGGTCAACAGTAGAGTAAGAACTGGTTGTATAAAGAGAACCGAACTCATGCACACCACGCGCAGTCGCCACTTCACCCTGTTCATTCGCTAATTTATGAGCCGCAACAGGCGCCATAATGATTGGTGAGGATAGTTTTTCACCTGCAAATTCAATCTCTGTACTTGGATTTTCAACATCGCAAAGCGTATGTGGAACGATGAGTTTGTGGTTAAAGGCACGGATATTCTCTCTTAAAGTGAAAGTATCTTCTGCCCCACTAGCAATATAGCCAAATGCTGCTTTAGGGATCACTTGTTGCGCCATTGGCTCCAAATCATAGGTATTAATGAAATCTACATGCCCTTCTGCATTGCTTGTTTTGTATGACATAAACTGTCCTCCTTGATTAAGTAAGCGTTTGCTTTTTACTATACATCTATAATAACTCTTTTTTCAATCATTTTCAAGAGTTTTGCTTAAAAACAATCTTATTTTTCATACAATATATTAGCCCTACTTTCCTTAAACTCTAAACTTTAGTCTATATTAAGTGAATCGTTGAGATTTTTTGCTGCCAGGCATTTGAACTACTTTTTTATTTGCTGATTCTATCTACTAATGCTATAAAAACAAGTAAATAAGACACCAGAACATCCTCTAATAGGGCCTATGGACTTATATCAGTTATTTAGTTTTAAAAAAGCGTTCCAAACATTCAAAAATAGTTGGGACTTCCCTTAATAAATCTGTTCCTTTCTTTTTCAAGATAGCCCATGCTTGCTCAATAGGATTCAAATCCGGTGAATATGGCGGTAGAGGTAAGAAAAAGGGTTTATCTTGGATGCAGAGTTCATCCAAAATGTTCTTGGGATCAAAA
>NZ_VMKU01000107.1:0-27181 GCF_013276315.1 Streptococcus sp. 2741
GATTTTCATTAAGTATTACAGTGAACAATTTTTCTAGCTATTGTAACAAAAAAGTCACCCGAAGGCAACTTTTTTCGTCCATAAACTTTCAAAAGAGAATGGCTTATTCAGAGCTAAAAGCTGCTGCTTGCTGCATTTGGTAATACTTACCCTTTCTAGCCATGAGATCCTGATGATTGCCATGCTCCACGATGTCGCCATCTACCAAGACAAGAATCAAATCCGCATCCTGAATGGTTGACAAACGGTGGGCGATGATAAAGCTTGTGCGCCCCTTCATGAGTTTTGCAAAGGCATCCTGTACTAGCACTTCTGTCCGTGTATCGATGGAGGAAGTTGCCTCGTCTAAGATAAGAATCTTTGGAATAGCCAAAAAGACTCGCGCTATAGTCAAGAGCTGGGTCTGACCGACAGAGAGAGATTCTCCTGCATTTTCTAACTTGGTATCGTATCCCTGTGGCAACTGTTGGATGAAAAAATCTGCATTGGCTGCTTTGGCAGCAGCAATCACCTGCTCCCGACTGGCTTCAGGATTTCCAAAAGCAATATTGTCATGAATGGTTCCTTGCTTGAGCCAGGTTTCTTGGAGCACCATGCCAAACTGCTGTCTCAATGATACTAGGGTATAATCATAAATGGATTGCCCATCCAGCAAGATATCTCCTGAGTTAATAGGATAGAAACGCATAAGAAGATTGATAAGGGTTGATTTTCCTGCACCTGTCGGACCAACGATGGCTACCTTGCTACCAGCTGGAATATCAATAGATAAATCCTTAATCAAAATCTTTTCAGGATGGTAACCAAAAGAGACATGTTTAAAGGAAATAGCTCCCTTAACTTGGTCACTGGTCAAGACTTCCTTGCCTGTTTCAGCAACCTCAGGACTTTCTAAGACAGCATAGACGCGCTCTGCGCAAGCCAGAGCACTTTGCAACTCAGCTAGCACTGAAGAAATATCGTTAAAGGGCTTGGTATACTGTTGGACATAGTTCAAAAAAGTCACTAAACGCCCAATGGTCAAGGTTGACCCCATCATGATACGATAAGCTCCTACTCCAGCTAGAATCGCATAAATGAGCGCATTGACAAAGCGAGTCGAAGGATTGACCGTTGAAGAATAAAAGATGGCCGACTGCGAATAGCCTGCGTAGTTGTCATTAGCCTCACACAGTCTTTTGATAAACTCTACCTGAGCATTAAAAGATTGAATAATAGTCTGCTGGCTAAGCGATTCTTCAATCAACTGAGTCTGAATTCCCCTTGTCTCTGTTTGCTTCTGGAAGAGATGATAGGAGCGTTTGGCAATAAAGCGTGAAACCACCATGGAAAGTGGCGTCAACAGCAAGACTAAGAGAGTCATGAGGAGGTGAATTTGCAGCATGGCTAGAATGCTAACCAAAATCATCAAGACACCAATGAAAAATTGGTTAAAAATCATGGTCAAGCCAGCTGCTAACTGTTCGATGTCCGTGGTTACCCGACTGACCATCTCTCCACTTCCTTGCCGCTCCACAAAAGCAATCGGTAAACGATGGAGCTTATAGATGATTCGCTCTCGCAAGTCTCTGGTATAAGAGAAGATTAGGCGATTATAAAGAAGAGGATTGGCCCATTGTACCAGAGTATTTCCTATAACTACCAAGATCATCTGGAGAAAAATCTGCCAAAAAACTGGTGAAGAACCAGCCACTAGGACTTGGTCGATGACCTGCCCAATCAAGATAGGTAGGTAGATTGATAAGCCAACCTGGGTAATAGTTCCTAGAAAGGCTAGGAAAAGGAGGAAGGGATTGCTTGCTAAATCTTTTGCCAAGCGTGTGAGCGTCTGGTTTGCAGTTTGTCGTCTCATGCTAGTCCTCCTTTCCATGTTGGGATGCATTGATTTCGCGATAAACTTGACTAGATTTCATCAAGTTCTCGTGCTTGCCGATAGCTAGGAGCTCTCCTTTTTCTAAGAGGAGAATCTGGTCAGCCATCTGTAAAGTCGAGGTTCGTTGAGAGATCAAGATTAAGCTCGTATTTAGCAAATTTTCTCGGATAGCTTTCAAGAGCTTAGACTCGGTAATGGTGTCGAGGGCCGAGGTCGCATCATCTAGGATGAGAAATGGAGCTTGGCGCAAGACTGCGCGAGCAATAGACAGCCTTTGTTTTTGTCCACCTGAGAAATTTCGACCTCCTGCCTCAACAGTGGCATCCAAGAGCCCTTCCTTTTCACTAACAAAATCCTTAGCTTGCGCAATCTCCAAGGCCTGCCAGAGTTCCTGGTCAGATACTTCTTGATGTAAACCTAGAGTCAAGTTAGAACGAATGGTTCCCTTAAAGAGTTCGACTTTTTGGGGCACATAGGCAATCCAAGACCGCCACTGCTCCAAATTAAGAGGACTACGTCCATTTCGATAAAGGTCTATACTCCCCTTGTCTGCTGGATAAAGTCCAAGTAAGACTTGCACCAAGCTTGATTTACCAGAACCAGTTCCTCCGATGATACCAAGGATTTGCCCTTGCTTCATATTAAAGGAAATGTCTCTCAGAGAAGGCTGGGCCGCATCAGGATAGGTAAAGGTCAGTTCTTGAACTTGTAAAACCTGATCACTGCTAGCTTGCTTTTGTTCTAATTCTGAATGAATATCTTCTGGAGCCTCAGCAAAAACTTCCTCGATTCGCTTAGCTGAGATGTAGGACTGGTTGAGGGAATTGATCAGCATGGCTAGCTTGACCAATTCCACCAAAATCTGTAAGAGGTAATTGATAAGAGCAATGAGAGCACCTTGACTGAGCACTCCTCCTTGAATTGAAATATAGCCTTGCCAGATAATAACGAGAAGAGTTCCATTGACAATCAGATAGGTCAGAGGTGTTAATAAACTAGACCAGAAACCTGTCTTTTCTTGTAATCTAGCATAAACTTGGTTAAGGGTTTGAAAAATCTGTAACTCTCGTTTTTCTTGACCAAAAGCACGAATAACCCGCATCCCTTGCAATTGCTGGCGCGTTTCCTGAACCAGTTGGTCCGTTTTCTTTCTGAGACTACTGTAGAGAGGATTGACCAATCGAGATAACCCTACAATGACAATGGTCAAAATGGCAACCATGACTAAGAACCAGAAAGTCAACTCAGCTGAGATTCGATAAGCCATAAAAATGGCACCAAAAACGATAATGGGCGCTCGCAAAAAGAGACGCAGGAATTGATTGATACCAGTCTGAATCTGGTAGGTATCCGAAGTCAAGCGAGTGACCAAACTAGAAGTTGTCAGACGGTCTCTGCTGTCCTTGGACAAGGAAAGAATATGACGATAAAGATCGTTTGTCAATTCCTTAGCAAAGCCTACTGCTGCCTTTGCTGAGTAAAATTGAGCTATCAAGGCCACTAAAACGCCAATTACTGCAAAGATAAGGAGCAGGCCAATCTGCATCCAGAGATGACCTTGATCTCCCTGAGGTAAAGATTGGTCAACAATCCCAGCAATCACCATGGGAACCAAGAGCTCAAAAACAGCTTCTAACAGCTTGAACAAGGGGGCTAAAATTGATTCCTTGATGTAGGGTTTGAAGTAAGATAATAGGTGTTTCATAAATCCCTTCTATTCATATTCTAGAAATGAAGAAAGTGGGAAGCCCCACTCTCTGTTTTATTTGTTTAAGTAAGGCAATAGATAGCCATATCCTGCTTTTTCCATCTCATCCTTGGCCACAAAGCGTAAAGAAGCAGAATTGATACAGTAACGGAGGCCGCCTAACTCCCGCGGTCCATCTGTGAAAACATGACCCAAGTGAGCGCTGCCTGAACGAGAACGAACTTCAATTCGCTCCATTCCATGGCTCAGATCCTTGTAATAATGAATCAACTCTTTGGAAATCGGACGGCTAAAACTTGGCCAACCACAACCTGAAGCAAACTTATCCTTGGCAAAAAAGAGTGGCTCACCCGTCGTAATATCTACATAAATCCCCTCTTCAAAGGTTTGGTCATAGGCATTGGTAAATGGAGCCTCTGTAGCAGCTTCTTGTGTGACACGATAAGACTCTTCAGATAGACTGGCCTTCAACACCTCTTGACTAGGCTTTTCATAGTTTGCTGCATCAATCAACGGCTTATCAGCATCGGTCACATCGATATGACAGTAACCTGAAGGATTCTTCCTGAGATAATCTTGGTGGTAGTCTTCAGCCAGAATGTAGTGGCGTAATTGCTCCACTTCTACTGCAATCTTTCGACCCAGCATACGTTCCTGCTCCTGTACCACTGTGTAGATAGCTGGCAAATCTGCTTCATCCTGATAATAAATCCCAGTTCGATATTGGCGACCACGGTCATTCCCTTGTTGATTGATAGATAGAGGATCGATAACTCGGAAATAATAAAGTAAAATCTCTCTGAGTGACACTTCCTTCTCATCGTAAATCACTTGGACCGTTTCTGCATGGTCTGTTTCCTTGATCAACTGGTAATTGGTCGTTTCGACTTGACCATTAGCGTAGCCAACACTGGTTTCTAGCACTCCAGAAATGCGTGAAAAATATTCCTCTAGGCCCCAAAAACAACCACCTGCTAGATAAATTTCTGCCATCTTTATTTCTCCTTTATCACGTTTTTAACTAATACTCTTCGAAAATCTCTTCAAACCACGTCAGCTCACATCTGCAACCTCAAAACAGTGTTTTGAGCTGACTTCGTCAGTTCTATCCACAACCTCAAAACAGTGTTTTGAGCTGACTTCTTCAGTTCTATCCACAACCTCAAAACACTGTTTTGAGCAGCCTGCGGCTAGCTTCCTAGTTTGCTCTTTGATTTTCATTGAGTATAAACTTCTTTTCACAAAAAGGATATGAAACCCTCTGGTCAAGAGTTTCCCCATCCTATCTTCTATTCTTTATTTTGCTTCTACACGGACACCTTGGGTATCAACTCTCAAGTCATGCAGTTTTCCTTTGAAAGGTTGCTTTTCCAATTCTGCCTTAATCCTTGGCATCTTGTCATGAGAAGCCAGAACCATAACTGTCGGCCCAGCACCAGAAAGGTAGGTTGCATAGGCCCCATTTTCTTTGGTCACTTGCTTAATCATCGCAAATTCTCTTACCAAGTCCTGACGATAGCGCTCATGGAAGAGGTCTCCCTCGATTGCTTGCCCAGCGGTCACCATGTCTCCTGCCAACAAGGCAGCAACCGCTACATTGGCGATAGAACTTGCAGCAACAGCTTCCTTATAAGACAATTTTTTAGGCAAGACACTACGGCTGTCGCGAGTACGTAATTCATAGTTTGGAATGTAAGCTAGAAAATCACACTCTGGAAAGTCTGCTACGATAGCAGAGACTTGCCCTTCAACAGAACTTGCAATAACGAGATTACCATAAATGGCTGGAGCCACATTATCAGGGTGTCCTTCAATCTTGGTCGCTAACTGCAATTTTTCATGATCAGACAAGTCGAGTTGCCCCAATTGGTTGGCTAGTTCAATCCCAGCCACAATAACTGAGCTGGAAGAACCCAAACCACGCGCCAAGGGAACATCACTGGTCATTTTCAAGCGTCTAGGTTTCAAATCTGGTACAATTTGCAAAGCGATTTTGAGCAAGAGATTACGCTCATCATGTGGAATCCATTTGCCAATCTGGTGTTCAATCAACCACTCATCTCCTTCTTCGCAGACCTCAATTTGAAGATACTTGGTTACAGCTACACCGACCGAGTCAAAACCTGGCCCGATATTGGCACTGGTTGCAGGTACAATAATCTTCATCTTATTCTCCTAGCACCTTGAAGGTATTCAAGAGGTCGAATTCTGAAACCTTCTTCAATTCAGCTGAGACATTTTCAAGCTGGGCTTTATTAATCTTGTGTGTGATGATAACGACACGCTCCTTGTCACCCTCTTTGCCATCTTGAAGGATTTGCTTAAAGGAAATATCTTGAGCATTGAAGATTTCAGCCAACTTCAAGACCTGACCTTTTGAGTCTGGAGCCAAGATTGAGAAATAGTAGTTTGCTTTGACATCTTCAGGATTTGCCAAGACCAAGTCACGGCTATATTCGTTGAAGTCTTTGCCAATAGTACCATCATTCAAACGACGAACGATACGGACAATATCAGCTACAACACTTGTTGCAGTTGGTTTTTGACCCGCACCTGGTCCGTAGTACATAGACTCACCAATACCGATAGATTCTACAAAGACAGCGTTCATTACGCCATTCACACTAGCAAGTGGGTGCGCTTTAGGTAGGAAGGTTGGAGTCACTTCTGCAGCAATACCTGAAGAAGTTTCCTCAATAGAACCAACCAATTTCACTACGTAACCAAGCTCTTGAGCTACAGCTACGTCTTCTGGTGTGATATTGCGGATTCCCTTGTGGGCTACATCATCAAAGGCAATCTTCATGCCAAAGGCAAATTGGCTCAAAATAACCATCTTGTAGGCTGCATCAATCCCATCTACGTCATTCGTCGGATCGCTTTCTGCAAATCCTAGACGTTGTGCTTCCGCAAGAGCATCATCGTAAGACCAGCCTTCTTCCACCATCTTGGTCACCATGAAGTTGGAAGTTCCGTTGACTACTCCAAGCACGCGCGTAATTTTATCAGAAGCCAAGGAATTTGCTAAAGTACGAAGAATTGGAATCCCACCAGCAACTGCTGCTTCGTAGTAAAGTGCTACCTTGTTAGCTTGAGCGATTTCTAGCAATTCTGCGCCATGGACAGCCAAAAGGTCCTTGTTAGCAGTAACAACGTGTTTTCCAGCTTCCAAGGCACGAGTGATAAAGGTTTTAGCAGGTTCGATACGCCCCATCAATTCCACTACGATTGTAATGTCTTGATCTGATAAAATATCATCCACATTGGTTACAAAGTTAAAGTCATTCCCTGCTGCAAGTAAGCGATTCTTTTCATCTTCATCCTTGACCAATACCTTAGCAACTTCAATCTCTGAATGTGCTGATTGATTGATTTTTTCTCCATTTTCCTTTAGGAGGAAAGGCACACCACTTGCAACGGTACCAAATCCTAGTAAAGCAATTTTAACTGTCATCTTTATCTCCTCGAAATTTTCTAATATAGCCATTATAACAGAATTTTGTGAAAATTCCTATCATAGTAAATCACTATTTCAGTCTAGAAAAGAAAAAAACGAATCTGATGATTCGCTCTTCCTAAAATCTAGAAATAATTTTCCAGAAGTGATTATCCAATCTTTTGCAGATTGGTCACTGCATCGTGATTCATCAAGACTTGGCCATACTCCTGCAAGACTGAACGACTGATGTCACTATCGTCCGCAAACTCGCGCATACGGGCCAACAGCCAAGCTGGATATGGACTTGGATGATTTTCAATATCCACTAAAATGGTCAAATAATAGCGCTCATTCATCTTGTAGAGTTCAGAAGTTTCCATCTCAAAAGTCACTGTCTTAGCAAAAGCCACCAAGTCAGCCAACTTAGCAAAAGAAAGGATGTAGTAGATGTAAGGTTCTTTCTTACTCTCAGCTTCTTGTTCAGCCTGCTCCTGCTCTTCTTCCTTGGCTTCGACTTGCTCTAAAGATTGAATCGCTTCGATATCATCCTTAGTTTTGTCTGCGATGCTCTTTTCTAAGGTTTTAATAAACTCATCTGGCGACATTTGAGCCAATTCTTCCATATCTGGTAAATCCGATAAATCTTCAAAATCTAGATTTTGGTCAATCTTTGATTTGGTTACAAAGACATCAACCTTATCAGGTTTTGGAGTCACACGGAAGCTCAACATACCTGTATCTAGAAAGCTATCAGGCATCTCTAACTCATCCAAGATAGCATAAAAAAACTCTTCTGTTTTTTCTTGAGGGACAAGAAAGTCAGCAATCTCCATGCCACGATCCATCAAATCCTCTAAAGACATCGTGATTTTCAAAGTTGTATCACTAATTTGTTTCATTTTCATTGCTAGTAACCTCATACTTTCAGTTCTATCTATTATACTAGATTTTTACGATTTTATCAAAAGAAGGCTCCTCTATACGGATAGATTTTCCCTAGGGTCTTTCTATAGGAGACTCCAAGAGAAAATTTCTGCAGACAGATAGAAAAAGCCTTCAAAATCAAACTTCTTGTTCGACTTTGAAGACCTAATACATCAGAAAGCTTATAGTTTAAAGGTTGCTACACCGAGGATAGAACGATTTAAGTTTCTAAGAATTTGAAGACTTTGTTCAAATTTCTTATAACGAGTCACTCCGTACTCTTCAACAAGAAGGACTGTATCTCTTTCCAAAAGAGATGATACATCCTGTAAATCTACAAAATGCATTCCTTTTAAAGCCTCTTGACTCTGTTTCAATTTATCTAGGATAGCTTTATTTGAGCTAACGATTGTTAATTCTTGTCCAGCATTTTTGTATGACAAGACATCTGCTAGGTTAGCAATTGTTGTAATCTCTGTTACAAAATCAATTTGATACTGAGAAAAATCACCTGCTCTATTGATTGTTGGATTAAAGAGATAAATCAATACATTCCCCATCACAACCAAAATCACACAAACTACTCCAATAACAGCTAAACGGAGAATCAAGTTTTTCACATTCAATCCAAGTGCTGTCTCACCATTTGCATTCAATTCTTTAGAGTTGATGGTTTCCAATTTTTCAATTTTTACATTTGCAAAAGTGTGTTTAAATTTCTCAATCAATCCATCAATTTTTCGCTCTAACAAATCATTAGCATCTTTACTTGATGTCAAAATTTTCACACCAACCCCTGCATCGTCAATCATATAGTAGACGGTCAATTTTTTCCACCAATAATCATTCGTTGAATTTTTCAAGGTTGTTTCTGTCGTGTCTAATTCACTGGCAATTTTTTTCAACTCACTGGGTTCTACATCATTGAAAAGATAAGCTCCATTCAAATTCCCATCAATCAATTTCCCATAAAAATCACTATAACCACCAATTTGATGATTCAAAATTGTTTTAGCTGAGTCTTCTGGAGGAGTGATTTTATAGCTAAGATAAGTTGAATAACTTGTTGTATCTTTGACAGTGTTTTTATTCCTAACTGCTTTAATTGTAAATGGTACAGCAATGAGAGCAAATAAAGCGATGAGAGCTAAAATATTTGCTTTTCGTTTTTTGTAAAGATTTGCAAATAAATCAGCTACTGAATAATGTTCAAACATGATTTTTTTCTCCTTTGTTTAGTAGATACTGGTTCTCTTTTGTAAGCATTTTTGCTACAAATATAATCACAAGAACAATTCCCCAGAATTGCATTGTAAATAAATTGAAGAAACTTTCTGAAAAGCTACTTCTAGGCATAAAGAATAGATTATTCAAGATGAGTAAAGACAAGGCAAATAGGATTGTTCTTGAACGATAGGCTACTTGCAGCATGGCTATAAATAGCATACCGAGTAAGAGACTAAGTAGAAAGACTCCTATCATACCATAGTCTGTATACAACTCCATGATATAACTACTTCCGATACCATGTCCTTTTAAATATTCCTTGTTCAAAACAAGATAGGACAAATTGTGGGCATAACTATTACTATCAATAGCTAGCTCCACACTATTGGTTGTATGTTCAAAGGCTTTTCCTCCGAAAATAGCCCCCAAGCTTCCCCTTGCAAAATAATCAAGGACAGAACCAAATGTAAAATTACGGAAATCTCGGTAAGGGAGGCTACTGTTAAATAGAAAACCTCGAGCCAGAACGCCAAAACTGGTTCCTTGTTTATAGATAAAGTCAAGCAAGATATCCCAGAAACCTGTATGGGAAACCTGGACATTATCCCGTACATAATTGAGCACTCCCATTGCTAACATGAGAATAGGAGAACCTACAAAAATCGCTAACTTTTCTTTAAACCCAATCCATTTTCCTTTTTCAGTTTGCTCTCGCATAAAGTAATAAACAAAAGCAAATAAAATACTTAAAATAAAGGGATTTCGTGTCCCAATTGCCAAATGAATAGTATTAGCTGCAATAAAGGAGACAAGCACTGCTGTTGCCTGCAATTTCTTTGGCTTGGTTGCCAAATACATACACATTGCATAGACCGTAAATGTTGATAAGATATAGGTAAAATAGGGCAGTTTACTTTCAAAGTTTGCATAGTAGGCATAGTAGGAAGTCTGCAAGCGATACAGGAGCCGTTCGAATAACCGAATGAAATAGAAAGGATAGGTTAGAAGAAAAACTCCTAGTGATACAAAGCGTAACCGCTTGATATAAACCTCTTTTAGAGAATTTCCTATATTTGCTACTTTTATTTTCTTCCTAGCTATGAAGTAACGAGCCAGAATGCCTCCTATGGTCAAGCCCAGAATCGAAACCATGACAACTATAAAGGCAAAACGATAGGCTATTGGATGATAGGTATCCAAAGCACCATCCCTAAAATAATCAATGGTCGGTCTTGATACCAGAAATACAAAAATGGTTAAATAGAAAATAAAATGGATTAAGTAATACTTGATGTTATTCCAGCAGGCAATTAAGCTACTAACCAGTAAGAACAATAAAGTAGAAAGCAAGCTAACATTGTTATTATTAAACAGATATACAATTCCACTTACTAGCGTCAAAGCATAGCTGACTATGGTCAAACTAAATAACAATCGTTTTCCATCAATCACTTGCTCACCCCCGTTCTAATGTAATTTTTTAGATTTTTCAATATTTTTTAGTAATAAGAATCGATATAAGGAAATATTTATGAATAGAGCCAAAGCACTAATTCTTCTCCCCTTACGGAAAATTGGATTCCTAGAAATAGCAAGGGCATGGCCTTTTAAAAAACGATGAATCTGAGAATAGGCTTCAAACTGTTTATACTGATCATCTAGCAACATCTTATCCAGAATAAAGAAGTTAGCATAGGCCAATCTGAAAAAAGCAACCTCTTTCAAGTCAGAATAGTTTTTCACAACTTCATTGTAAAACTTTTGGTAGATATCAATATAGGCTAAATCCTTCTCTGCATAGGGTTTAGTTGTAATACTATCCCCTCTATGGAAATAGTAATAATAGGGTTTGGTATTAACAACGTACTTTTTAGCCAACTTGATTAAATCAAAATGATAATAAGCATCTTCATAAATCAATCCCTTTGGAAAGGATAGGGCAGTTGCAATCTCTCTCTTGATTAGCTTATTGCAGATTGTTCCAGGTATTTTTTCACCTATGAGGTATTCCCTCAGAAATGTTTGGGAATCACAGACAAAATAATCATCCTGATTGGCTGACTGTGGACTTTCATCATTAGCATAGACATTCATGACACCACAGCTTGAAACATCCGCATCTTCTTGAATTAATTGCTCATATAAGCTCTGAATCATTTCTGGATGGATATAATCATCTGAGTCAATAAAAATCAGATAATCTCCGTGAGCCTGCTTCATTCCATCATTTCGTGCTTGTGACAAACCTTCATTCTTTTTATGAAGCACTGACACCCTATCATCTAGTTCAGCGATTGAATCACACAAGCGACCACTTTCATCCGTTGCTCCATCATCAACAAGAATGATTTCCAGATTTTGATAAGTCTGCTTCTGAATGGAAGCTATCGATTTTTCTAGGTACTGCGCCACATTATAGACTGGCACAATGACACTAATTAATGCAGTTTCCATGCTACTCCTCTAATAGTTTTTCTACTTGTTCGATTTGTTTGGCAATTGTAAATTGTTGAATGAATTGGCTAGCCTCATTGACATCGAAGTTTGAGGTAGAGGTCATGTAGTTCGTAATTGCCTTAGCTGCCTCTTGATTGCTCTCAATGATTTGTCCAAATCGTCCTTCTTGGGATAATTCCTCAGCCCCTCCGACATCCGTAGAGACAAAAGGGATTCCAAGGCTCAAGGATTCCACATAAACACCAGGAAAACCTTCTTGTTTAGACATAGACAAGAGGATCTTCATCTGAGACAAATACTGGTATGGATTTTTTTGATAACCAAGGAAATGCACATAGTCTTCAAGCTCATACTCTTTAACTCGTTTTTTCAGTTCCTCTTCCATATCACCAGCCCCGATAAAATAGAGATGATAGTTTTTCCCCTCTTGGTGCAATAACCGTATCACTTCCACCACACGGTCAGAACCCTTATTTTCCTCAATCCGTCCGATGGTACAGATACTTTGAGGAGCAATCTCGATATCGATCTTCTCTTGAGATTTTTCTAAAATAGTCTTAAAATCATATCCATTGTAGACTGTCTGTAATTTAGAAGCATAATCTGGATAGACTTCCTTGATAGAATTGCTGGTCTTTTTTGAAATTCCTACAATGGTATTCGCAGCATCCAACTGGCGTCTATGTGATTCTCTTTTGGAGCTATCCTTAAGAAATTCTTCGATACTTCCATGAATCCAAGAGATTTTCTTGACTTCTTTTCTTTTAGAGAACAACAGTGGTGGATTCATAATGGTAAAGGAAACTTCAACATCATAGTCATCTTTTACAAGCAAGCGACGAGTCAGCCTTGGAAAATAAATTCTCATTCTCCACAAAAAAGCTCGTAACCATCTAGCTTGGCGATAATCTTGAAGAGATTTTAAAATGCCTACATGCTTGGGAACAGATTCGTATCCCTTGTCAAAGTGCTCCATTTCAAGAATATCAATATCATACTTTTCTGGATCCAGATTTGAAACAATGGTAGACAGAATCTTTTCTGCACCGCCTCCGAGAGAAAAAGACCACATAAAAAATAAGATTTTTTTCTTAGCCACCATATTCTCCCTTGTATTCTGTATAAGACTTATCCATATCAGCGATGACAGCATCATGATGCGGTAGCTGCTTGTCTGCTGGCGGAGGCGTCATATAATCTCCAAAAGCAGTGCTGAGATAAGCATCATAGCCAACTGGAATAGGCATCTCTGTTCCTTCAAATGGCAAGAAAAGATTATCTTCAAAAGATTCGATTAGGTACTTGTTTCTCATGTAGCCAGGACCTGAGCATAGTTCCGTGATTCCATCGCTCTCAGCCAAATCATACTTAGTCATTTCTTTCTCAGCTTTTTTCCAGATGCGATAACGGAGAGATTTTGGAGTCAAACCCAGTAAAATGCGACTTCCCCATTTCATGAGAGCACCATGCTTTTCTGGAATAGTTTGCGCACAAAAGAGTGAATAAATCAAGGCCCAACGAACCTGTTTTTTCCGCTCAGCTGGATCTTTCGGATAATAATCCAAAGGCAAAACATCCAAGGCCAGACCATGTGGCAAATCCAAATCCTGCTGATAAGGCTTGATACAGGTGGTTTCCTTGTCACGAATGGTAATAAAAAGATTACGATCAACAAAATCCTTGTAACTCTTTGACAAGAAATAACGTTCATCTGCATAACGAGGCCATAATTCTGCTAATTTCTCATAATCTTTACGAGGCATAAAAAAGTCTAGGTCGTCGTCCCAAGGAATAAATCCCTTGTTTCGAAGGGTACCAATAGCGCCTCCGCCACAGAGATAACAGAGCAAATCATGTTCTTTACAAAAGGCCACAAAATATTCAGCCATCTCCAGACTACGAGCCTGAATTGCTTTTAAATCAGTCATATTGTTCATTATTCTTTCTATCGTATCGTTTCATTATACCACAAACAAGGGGTGAAAATCTATTGCAGACTGTAAAAAATCAAAGCCTGACTGCTATCCAAATAGCTATCAAACTTTGATTTTTCTGTCTTATACTCTTCGAAAATCTCTTCAAACCACGTCAGCTTCACCTTGCCGTAGGTATAGGTAACTGACTTCGTCAGTCTTATCTACAACCTCAAAACTGTGTTTTTAGCAGCCTGCGGCTAGCTTCCTAGTTTGCACTTTAATTTTCATTGAGTATTATCTTATCTCAAGCCCATTTGAGCGAGCTTGGTTTGATATTTGTTTTGATCAACCAGCAAGCCCAAGCCTCCATAAACATCATAGGCATCTACCCAGTCACCCAGTTCTGGAATCGTCAATTTTTCAATACCATTTTTTGCTCCATCCAAAACAGATAAACCGTTTGTTAGGAGGAAAGTATAGGGTACGTTGGTTGAGGTCATAGCAAAAACCTTTCCAAGAGCTTCAGAACCAGTGAAAAGTTTAGTGGGATCTTTAATTTGCTCTAAAATTGCTGTTAAAACTTGTTGCTGTCTTTTTGTACGGCCGTAATCCGCCTCATCATCATCACGGAAACGAGCATAATTGAGCAGGGTCGAGCCATTCATCTGCTGTTTTCCGACTTTAATGGTTTGGGTTGGAGACTCAGTCTCGGTAGCATATAAATCATCTCCGACTGTAGCTTCTGTTAGGGGACGCCCATTCAATGTTGAAAATTGAGCATCAATCGTCACCCCATCAGGGAAAAGCGTGTCAATCGCTGTGGCAAAGGCCTGGAAATCAACCAAGGCGTAGTACTTAATGTCCAAGTCAAAATTATCTTTCAAGACTTGGCGAACCATTTCTGCCCCTTTTTGCCCCTCTTGTTCTCCTAACTCGTAGGCTACGTTTAACTTGTTATCTGTCTGTTTTCTACCATTAATCACTTGACTATAACCATCTATATAGACCAAATTATCACGCATGAAACTGACTAGCTTCATTTTCTTATCTGAGCCCCCGACATTTAATACCATAATAGAGTCAGTTCGTGTCTCAACACTATTTTGACCGATTCGACCGTCTGTCCCCATGATCAAAATATTAACTCCATCTCTAGTGTCCTGACCATTAAAGACTTGAACCTGTGCTGCCTTAGCATCAGCAGTTTTCTTTGCGCTAGCATCTTGGTAACCACGCAAAAACATGAATACCATGGCCAAAGCCACACAGACCAAAAGTGAAAAAATCACCATAAAAATTCGTTTAAGACGGAGCTTCCGTCTTTTCTTTTTTGGAGGGAAAGAGAGTGCTTGTGATTTGGATTGTGAGCGACTCCGGTTCGCATAGCTTGGTAAGTCAACCTGCTCTTCTCTTTCTTGTTCCAAGCTAGAGCTACTATTTCCCCTAGCAAGAGTTAGCTTTTCTTGCAAATAGGCAAACTCATTTTTTTCTCTCTCATTGAGATAATGAATATTTTTTAGCAAATAATCATAACGCAACTGCTCATGATGACTTAAGGGATTTTCTTTACTCATCTTCTCTCCTTTCCATGGTCTGATATTGGATAAATAGGATAGGCACCCAGAATTTTATACTGGATTCCAATCGCTTCTAATTCTTTTTGGGCAAAGTGGACCAAGTCCTTATCGGTATAATCCACATCGATAATGAAAAAGTATTCACCCAGTGCTGTCTTGAGTGGACGACTTTCAATTTTTGTCAAGTCAATTCCTCGCCAAGCAAAGGTCGACAGGGCCTTATAAAGTGCACCTGGAAGGTTGTCAGGTAATGTCAAGGCCAAACTCATCTTTTCAGTTTGTGCTTGCAAGGGAATAGAAGGCTTTTCAGCTCCTAGAACCCAGAAACGTGTGAAATTGGCTTCCATTTCCTGAATATCCTCGGCAATCAGTTCCAATCCATATTCTTCAGCAGAACTTCTAGGTGCAACTGCTGCAAAGGGCTGGTCTGGATGTTCGGAAATAAAACGGGCCGCATAAGCTGTACTAGCTGTTACCTCGATTTGAGCCTCTGGATATTGTTCATCGATGAATTTCTTTCCTTGAGCCAAGGCCTGTGGATGTGAAAAAATCTTTTCAATCTTAGTATGGCCTGGAACCACCATCAACTGCTGATGAATAGGCTGAACGATTTCTGCTACTGCTTGGATGTGAGCCTGATGAAAAAGATAGTCCAAGGTTTCATGAACACTACCCTCAATAGAGTTTTCAACTGGCACCACAGAATAGTCCACTAATCCTTGCTCATAAGCCTTGATGACATCTGTAATGTTGGCAAAAGCCTGCAATTCCTCATTAGGAAAAGCTGTCTGCACAACATGGTGTGAAAATGATCCCTTGGGACCTAGATAAGCAATTTTCATCTTAGTTCCTCTATAATTTCCTCCGGACTTAGCTTGGTCACATCCAAAATCCGACTAGCCACTTCCTCATACCAAACCTGTCTTTCTTGGAAAATAGCTGCAAGTTCTTCCTTGCTATTATTTAGAAAAAGCGGGCGCTGATTATCCTTATCAGCTGCGATACGTTGGTAGAGGGTTTCAAAATCTGCTTTCAGGTAGATGTTATCTGTATTAGTCTTGAGTAAGTCACGATTTCTCTGAGAAATAACCACTCCTCCTCCAGTTGACACGACTTGGTCTGTTTGTAGTAAATTAGCTAGGACTTCTGACTCTACCTGACGAAAGGCCGCTTCGCCCTTTTCCGCGAAAAATTCCGCAATGGACATACCTAAACGCTTCTCTATCAGAGCATCCATATCAAGGTAGTCTGGGTCTAAACCTCTTGCAATAGTCGATTTGCCAGCACCCATAAAGCCTAGTAACACCTTAGCCATGAGTCAAGTTCTCCAAATCATCAAAGAAGCTAGGATAGCTGGTATTGATGGCTTCTGCCCGATCAAGTTCCACTTCTCCATCTGCAACCAAGAGAGCTGCGATGGCTGTCATCATGCCAATTCGGTGGTCTCCAAACGTATTGACTCTAGCACCGTAAAGAGCGGATTTTCCTTTGATAATCATTCCATCTGCTGTAGGTGTGATATCTGCTCCCATACTATTCAGGGCGTCTGCCACCACCTGAATGCGGTCTGTTTCCTTGACCTTAAGTTCCTCAGCATCCTTGATAACTGTTACACCTTGGGCTTGGGTCGCAAGTAGAGCGATAATGGGCAATTCATCAATCAAACGTGGAATCAAGGCACCGCCAATCTCTGTTCCTTTCAAGTCTGAAGACTCAACAGTCAAGGTAGCAGATTTAGCGACTGGGTCAATTTCAGTCATTTCCAATTTTCCACCCATGGCGCGAATGACATCAATAATACCGGTGCGCGTTTCGTTGATACCCACATTCTGCAGCACTAGACGAGAGTTTGGAACAATCAAACCTGCGACTAACCAAAAGGCTGCACTGGAAATATCTCCTGGTACGACCACCTTCTGTCCTGTCAATTTTTGTGGCCCTTGGACTGTGATTTTCTTGCCCTCCACACTTAAATGGCCACCAAATTGTTGCAACATATCTTCAGTATGATTACGGGTGCACTCTTTTTCGATAATCACTGACTCCCCCTGAGCCTGCAAGGCCGCAAAGATCAAGGCTGACTTGACTTGGGCAGAGGCAATTGGCAACTCATACTGAATAGGTCTTAGGGTTTTCGTCCCTTTTAAGTGAAGAGGAGGCAGGTCTCGCTCAGTTTGTCCCGAAATGCTAACGCCCATTTTTTTCAGAGGAATCGTCACACGATCCATAGGACGTTTGGAAAGACTGTCGTCTCCAAACATTTCTACTTCAAAATCTGCACCTGCAAGGACACCTGAAATCAGGCGAATCGAGGTACCAGAATTTCCCATATCAAGGGCATTTTGCGGAGCTTTTAAGCCTTCCATACCCACACCTTGAATGGTAATAACCCCATCTTTGTCCTCAATTTCAACACCAAGGTCACGAAAAACCTGCATGGTCGAAAGAACGTCTTCACCTCGCAGAATATCATAAACCTTGGTCTCACCCTCAGCCAAACTTCCAAAGATAATGGAACGGTGGCTGATAGACTTGTCACCTGGAACGCGGATACTGCCATGTAAGTGGCGAATGTTTGTTTTTAGTTTCATACTGGACCTCATACTTGCAATACTTTTACCTATTTTATCATAAAAAGCCAGAAATTCCTTAAAAATTCTGACTTTAGGATAGTTCTTTTCTTATTTTAGCAATTCTGAAACTGGTTCGAAAACAATTTTTTCAATGTCAGAAAGGTAAATGGCCAATTGTTGTTGCTTGGTAAAGAATTCTGACAAGAGGCTGTTCCCTTGAATCTGTTTACCAAAGCCTTCCATTTTCGCTTGGAAGGATGCGTCTGGCATTTGCCCTGTCTGGGCTAGTCTTTGAATTTCTTCTTGGAAGGCAACATATTCTGTAAAGATTTTACTTGCCTCAGCATCTGCTGCAATCGCATCTTTAGCTGCTTTAACAGCCTTGTATTCTGGTAATTCGCGTAGACCGCGACTGAGTTCGTTTGCACTATCGTAAATATTTGACATGATTTTCTCCTTATTCATTTCTTTTTAAATTACTAGTCACTCTGTGGTCTTTATTATTGTGCAATCACTTTTATATGACCTCTTGAATGTCCATTGCTTAATTCCTTATCTGGTATATACTCTATCTTCAAAGTTCCTAAATTAGAACCTGTTTTTATTTCATTTGACATAAGATTATCAAAATAGTTCTCTATCTCATCATCAGATAAGGATGATTCAATCGATTTAACAATATCATGAAATACTTCTTTCATTCCTGCAACACCAGATTCACTATTTTCATTTGTCTGATTTATTGTTACATTGATTTTATCAGTATCATTTGCATGTAAAAGCTCCAAGTAGTATCCGTAGCTTGATGCGAAATATTTACTTTTATATTTTATTTTTATATTTCCTTTTTTGATATTTTCTAATGGGCTATTAGAATTTTGATTATAGCTATTGATAAACTCATTAATAATTCTATCGTCTACATACTTTGAATTGGTTTTCTCTTAACTTATTTCCTTGTTGGATGGTTCATTTTTTGTCTCAACACTGGCTTCTGAAGTAGTTTTCACATCTTTTTTAACAGCGTAAGCTCTAAGTAAGATAAAAGAAATAAAGATAACACCAAATATGAATTTAAGCTCTATTTTAGGCATATTTTTCTCCTTATTTGATGACGACTGTGTGGTCGGTATTTTCTGTTATGAGATGCTCGGCTCTTTCCAAGTCTTGAGCATTTTTAAATGAAATTTGTAGGATTCCGTGAATATCTTCACGATTTTCCTCGTTGATGTGGATGTTAACCAAGGAAGTTCCACGTAGCAGTTCCAAAATCCGCAGGATGACATCTTCTTCATCAGGAACGTCAACATAGAGGTCGTAAGAGCTATCCACACCACCACGCTTATGGATTTCCATGGTCTGGCGTTGTTCACGCGCTTGGTTAAAAAAATTCCAAATTTGCTCTTCATCCCCCTTACTAATGGCCTGACCAATCGCTTCCAAACGTTCCTTAAAATCCTCAATTCGGTCTAGAATAGTCTCACGATTGGACAAGAGAATAGAGGTCCACATACCCGGCTCGCTTTCCGCAATTCGGGTCATATCTCGAAAACCACCGGCCGCAAAGCGCCTTACCATCTCATGTTCTTGAGCATAGACCGCAGTCTGCTCCATGAGACTAGAAGCCAGAATATGAGGGAAATGGCTAATCTGAGAAGTCACACAATCATGCTCCTGGGCATCAATCTCGATAAAACGAGCATGAAGACCTGAAAGCAGATCCTTCATTTCCTTAAGCGTGTCCTGACTTGTCAGCCTCGAAGGTGTGAAGATATAATAGGCGTTTTCAAAAAGATTGACATCCGCAGAAGCTGCCCCTGTCTTGTGACTACCAGCCATGGGATGGGCCCCGACAAAGCGAACAGACTTGCCAGCCAAATACTGCTCCGCCGCATCCACAATGGCTGACTTGGTCGAACCAGCATCTGAAATAATGACCCCTTCTTTCAAGTTCAAACCTGCCAACTCCTGTATAAAAGCAATGGTCTGCTTGATTGGCAAGGTCAAAATGATGACATCAGCCAGAGGAGCAAAACTGGCAAAATCATCCGTTGCTCGGTCAATCATGCCTTCTTTCAAGGCAATATCTCTCGAAGCTTGACTGCGATTATACCCTAAAATTTCATAATCTGGATGATCGCGTTTGATACCAAGTGCCATAGAGGCTCCAATCAAACCAAGACCTGCGATATAGATTGTTTTTGCCATAGGAACTCCTTAATAGTTCTTTGTATAATCTCGGTGTTGGGCTACCGCTTCTTTTAATTCCTCTAGATTGTCTGATGAGAATTTTTCAAGGATTTCTTGTGCCAGAACCGTTGCCACAACGGCTTCCATAACCACTCCTGCTGCTGGAAGAGCGGTCGGATCACTTCTTTCGACTGTTGCCTTGTAGGGTTCATGGGTTTCGATATCCACACTCATAAGTGGTTTGTAGAGAGTAGGGATGGGCTTCATCACGCCGCGAACAACGATGGGTTGCCCATTAGTCATACCACCTTCAAAGCCACCTAGATTATTGGTACGGCGGGTATAACCGTCTTCTTTAGACCAGAGAATTTCATCCATGACTTGGCTGCCTTTACGATAACCAGCTTCAAATCCAAGACCAAATTCCACCCCTTTAAAAGCATTGATAGAAACAATTGCTTGGGCCAATCTTGCATCCAATTTTCTGTCCCATTGGACATAGGAACCAAGACCAACTGGAACACCTCCAACGACTGTCTCCACAACCCCACCGATGGTATCACCGTCACGTTTGATTTGGTCAATGTAATCCTTGATTTCCTGTTCCCGTTCTTGGTTGACAATAGAAACGTCAGACTGGGCAGCTCGTTTCTTAATCTCAGCAACTGTGAGATTCTCAGGAACATCGATTTCCTTGCCACCAAAAACCACGACATGATTAGCAATCTCCATACCCAGCTCAGCCAAGAGGCGTTTGGCCACTGCCCCCACTGCTACCCGCATGGTGGTTTCACGAGCTGATGAACGCTCCAAAGAATTTCTTAAATCATCAAAACGGTACTTGATGCCCCCAACCAAGTCGGCGTGACCTGGACGAGGATGGGTGATTTTTCGTTTGCTTTTAAGGCGGTCTTCAATGTCCTCTGCAGACATGATGTCCAGCCATTTCTGGTGGTCCTTATTGACGACATCCATGGTAATAGGCGCCCCTGTCGTCTTCCCGTGGCGAACGCCCGAAGTAAAGATAACTTGGTCGCTCTCAATTTTCATACGACCACCGCGGCCGTAGCCACCCTGACGGCGTTTAAGGTCGCCATTGATATCCTCAGCTGTCAAAGGAAGCCCAGCTGGAATTCCCTCAATGATAGCTGTCAGACGGGGGCCGTGTGATTCTCCTGCAGTTAAATATCTCATACACTCTCCTTATTTTACCAAGTAGTCTTTCATCTCTTCCAGAGAAACTGGGTGAATGGTCGCTGAACCAAGCTCTGGCACCAAGACCAATTTCAAGATGTTGCCACGCGCTTTCTTGTCATGAGTCAAAGCCTGATAAAGCTTGTCAACATCCCAGTTTTCATAGTCAACAGGCAAGCCAAATTTCTGACACATAGCTGTAATGGACTGAGTTATTCCTTCTGGCATAAGGCCTTTTTCCTCAGCCACCTTGGAAATCTGCACCATTCCCATGGCAACAGCTTCACCATGCATGACTTTCCCATACCCAGCCGTCGCTTCAATGGCATGACCAATGGTGTGGCCAAAATTGAGGTAAAGGCGAACACCATTGTCCAACTCATCCTCAACTACCATCTTGCGCTTGACCTGACAAGAATGTTCAATCAAGGTCTCTGCATGTTCCAGAATGCTCTCAACAGAACCATCCAGCTCCGTCAAAAGAGCCCACAGTTCTGGATCCTCAATCAAGCCATACTTGATGACCTCCCCCATCCCTTCAATCAACTCTCTTTTTCCAAGCGTTTCAAGGACAAGCGGGTCAATCAGAACCCCATCTGGTTGGGCAAAGGTACCCACCATATTCTTAGCAAATGGAGTGTTAACGCCTGTCTTTCCACCGATAGACGAATCCACCTGGGCAGTTAAACTGGTCGGAATCTGAACAAAGTGAATACCCCGCATATAGGTAGAGGCTACAAAACCAGCCAGGTCCCCAACGACACCACCGCCGAGAGCCACGATTCCATCGCTACGAGTCAACCCCTGCTTAACTAGAAATTCATATACTTTCTGAACAGTAGTTAAATTCTTTCTTTCTTCCCCTTCTAAAAAGTCAAAAACAGCTACCTGAAAACCAGCATCTTCTAGGCTGAGTTTGACCTTCTCAGCATAAAGAGAAGCTACATGGTTGTCTGTTACGATGAGCACTTTTTGTGGTTGCCATAGTTCTCGCAACCATTGACCAGCCTGAGCCAGACAACCTTTTTCAATCTGAATATCATAAGGATGATGAGGAATATCGATTCTGATTTTCATAGGAGAGTCTCCCTTTCTTTATTGGTATTTTTCTGTTAAAGACTGCCAAATCTCTTCTGTCGGCATTTCCTTGCCTGTCCACAGTTGAAAAGCTTCTGCAGCTTGATAGAGCAACATTCCCAGACCATTGACTGCTGGATTGCCCTGACTTCTAGCCCATTTCAAAAATGGCGTTTCAAAGGGTTGGTAAATGATATCTGCGACCAAGAGAGTCTCTGTCAGATTGATGTTTTCTGGAACTGGGGATGATTGACCATCCATGCCCACACTAGTCGCATTGACCAGTAAGCCCGAATCGGCAATCCTTGCTTGCAGTTCCGAAACATCTTCTAAAGCATACAAGTCCACTTTAAAGCCTGTCTGCTCCTGTAACTTGTCTAGGTGAGGTCTTGTTTTTTCCATAGAAACGGAACGAACAAAGACCGAAATCTGACTGACACCATCCAAAATGGCTTGCGCTATAATGGACTTGGCCGCACCACCTGCACCCAGCAGGGTCATCTTCTTACCTGTAATTGTAAAAGAAGGCAAACTCTTAAAGAATCCCTTGCCATCTGTATTATATCCAATCAAATTCCCATTCTCATTGACAACCGTATTGACCGCACCAATCAAGCGCACCTCATCGCTCAGCCCGTCCAAATAAGGAATCACCTGCTCCTTATAGGGCATGGACAGATTGATGCCAAACATCTGGTAGCGACAAATATTGGCTACTGTTTCTGCCAAATCACCCGCTTCAATCTCCCAAGCAACATAAACACCATTGGTAGCTGTCGCCTCAAAGGCCCTATTGTGGATGAAGGGAGAAATAGAATGTTTAATAGGATTGGCAACAACTGCAGCTAAACGTGTATAGCCATCAAGCTTCATCCAAAATCTCCCTGATTTTTTTCATGCTAGCTAGAGAAATCTGACCAGGGGCACTAGCCTCATCCAGACTGGCAAAAGACCAACTCGAACCAGTCACATCCGCAGTGATACGAGAAACCTTGCCCACCTTACCCATAGAAATAGTTACATATTCCTGCTCAGGATTGAGAGTTTTAAAGCCCCGTGTATAGTTCATCAAGTCTAGCACATCCTGCTCCGTATGAGCCATCACCGCAACCTTGACAAGTTTTGGATTTAGGCTCGTCAACTCTGACAAGATTTCCATCATATTTTCAGGTGTTTCTTGGAAATTGTGGTAACTCAAAACGAGATTTGGGAAGTCCAGCATTTCCTCAAAAACATCCTTGTAGCTATAGTACTCAAAATCAATATAGTCTGGTTGATAGAGTTGCACCACTTCCTTGATTAAATGGATATATTCTTCTGAAGAAAGGTCAATTTCTCCCCCTTCAGAGCGAGTTCGTAGCGTGAAAACCAACTCACGACCTGCGAATTTTTCAAAAATAGCTGGAGCCACCTGCAAAATCGCTTCTTTAGGCAGATAGTCGGCACGCCATTCAATGATGTCGGCATCCAGGTACCTCGTGGCATCCAGAGCCTGGGCCTCCTCTAAACTTCTTGGCATTACTGAAACGATTAATTTCATTTACTAACCTTCATACTAATCACCTTGAGGTAATTACTACTTTCATCTTTTTTATTATAGGCGAAGTCTGCTGGAAGACCGTATTTATTTAAAATCTGGTAACTTCTTCCTGCAAAGCCTTTATCAATTTGTTCTGTAAATTTCTGACGGGAAACATTGGCAGCATTGGTACTGGCAATGATAATCCCTCCAGGATTTAAAATCTCAAGACTCTGGGAAATCAACTTGTGATAATCCTTGGCCACAGAGAAGGTTTGTTTTTTGTTCCGAGCAAAGCTAGGCGGATCTAGGACAATCACATCGTAGGTCAAGCCTTTTCGTTTGGCATACTTGAAATATTCAAAGACATCCATGACCACAAAACGATGGTCGTCTGTGCTGATTCCATTTGCCTGAAAATGCGCTTGAGACAATTCTCGTGAACGTTTGGCTAAATCAACCGAAGTTGTCTGGTTTGCTCCTCCCATGGCCGCAGCTACTGAAAAAGCTGCTGTATAAGAAAACATATTGAGCAAGGATTTACCCATAGCCAATCCATCCACCAAGCTACCACGAACCTCGTGCTGGTCTAGGAAAATCCCTGTCATCAAGCCATCATTCATAAAGACTTGATACAAGACACCATTTTCCAAAACAGTGAAAAAGTCAGGTGCTTCTTGACCATAAACATGGGTAGATTCATAGTCCAAACCCTTAAAGCGGATCTTCTCATAGGCCCCTAAAACCTCAGGAAAAACCTGTCTAAAGGCTTCTGAGATGGTCTGACGAATCTGATAAACATAAGAGTTATACCAAGAAAAGACAGCATAGTCGCCATAAAGGTCCACTGTCAGACCCCCAAAGCCATCTCCCTCTTGGTTGAAGAGACGAAAGGCAGTTGTCAAATCATCTTGATAGTAGGCGCTTCTCTTTTCTTTGGCTTGTCTAAACAGCATTTCAAAGAAAGCTTGATTGAAGGCCACCTTGTCCTTACTAACAAACCAGCCCAAGCCCTTGTTTTGCTGAGAAAGGTAGGCAGTCCCAAGAAAGGTTCCTTCTTGACCCTGCACTTCTACTTCCTGATCCTTAAGATTGACATTCTCAAGATCACTGGCTTCTAGTAAAACTAGCCCCTTAGCAAGCTTCTTTTCAACCCTTTTGCTAACTCTTATTCTATTCATAACTACCATTATATCAAACTTTTAGCCAATTCTCAAAAAAGAAACTACCCTTGCTTTTTTACTCTTCTTTTAAAAAATGGTATACTAATACTAATAAAAATTTAGGAAGTAAATGTGTGAGAATTAATTTTAACAAAATCCAAAAAGCCATGGGTACCAGACTGGGTTTTGTCCTAACCCTTTTAATCCTCTATTGGCTCAAAACCTTATTAGCCTATGCCGTTGACTTTAATTTAGATATTCAAGTGGGCAAGTTGCAGGGAAATTACCTTGCCTTTATCGCCTTTTTCAATCCCCTTCCCTTGGGATTACTCCTGCTAGCTCTAGCCCTCTATGCTCGGTCAACCAAAATCTTTTATGGTCTGAGTATAGCTATTTATAGCCTGTTATTCATTTGGCTTTATTCCAACGTCTTTTACTATCGAGAATTTAGTGACTTTATCACGGCTAATACCATGAAGGTGGTCAGCAAGGTGTCTGTTGGTACTGCAGAATTAGAGTTACTGCGCTTTTGGGATTTCATCTATTTTATGGATTTCCCACTGCTGGCTTTCCTTTTCTATAAAAAATTCATCCAGCTGGATAGGAGACCTTTCAAATTCCGCTCCAGTGTTGCCATCACTGCTCTCTCTGCCCTGCTCTTTTCAGCTAACCTTTTCTTGGCTGAAATTGAGCGTCCCGATCTCCTATCGCGAGGATTTTCGAATTATTATGTTGTTCGCGCCCTTAGTTTACCCGCCTTTTTAGGCTATAGTGCCAACCAATCATACAGTGCCAACAAGGAACGTGCCAAGGCCTCTGAGACCGACCTGCAACCTATTACAGATTATATTCAAGAACATTCGGCTAAACCTAATCCAGACTATTTCGGCTTAGCCAAAGGGAAAAATGTGATTTATCTCCACTTGGAGAGTTTCCAACAGTTCCTGCTGGACTATAAACTCAACATAGATGGAACTGAGCATGAAGTCACTCCCTTCCTCAACTCCCTCTACCATTCGCAATCAACCCTAGCCTTTTCGAATATCTTTAACCAAGTCAAGGCTGGTAAGACCTCAGATGCAGAAACCATGCTGGAGACTGGTTTGTTTGGACTTGACCAAGGTTCCTTTATGGTCAACTATGGAGGTACCAATACCCAGCAAGCTGCGCCTTTTATCCTATCAAAAAATGGCTACCAATCCAGTGCTGTCTTTCACGGCAATATTGGGACCTTCTGGAACCGAAATACGACCTACAAACAATGGGGCTATCAATACTTCTTTGATGCATCCTACTTCACCAAGCAAGACAGTAGCAATTCTTTCCAATATGGTTTAAATGATAAAATCATGATGAAAGATTCTATTCAGTATCTGGAGCATTTGCAGCAGCCTTTTTATGCCAAGTATATCACGGTGTCCAATCACTATCCCTATGCTAGCAATCTGACTGGCGATGAGCTTGGTTTCCCACTGGCTAAAACCAAAGATGAAACAATCAATGGCTACTTCCAAACAGCCAACTATCTGGACAGTGCCATTAAAGCCTTCTTTGACTATCTCAAAGAAAGTGGCCTCTATGAAAAATCCATCATCGTCATTTACGGAGACCATTATGGTATTTCCAACTCCCGCAATCCTGACCTGGCACCCTTGATTAGCAAGACTTCTGAGAACTGGTCGAATTACGACAATGCCATGTTGCAACGAGTGCCTTTTATGGTGGTCATGCCTGGCTATGAAAAAGGACAAATCATCAATACCTACGGTGGACAAATCGATATCTTACCGACTCTCGAACACCTCCTTGGTATTGAGTCCAGTTCCTTCCTTCAAGTTGGGCAAGACCTTCTGTCTCCAGACCATCAAGAAATCGTTGCCTTTCGAACTGCCAATTCCTTCGTCACACCCAAATATACCAGCTACGACGGACGAACCTACTACACTGAAAGTGGTCTTGAAATCAGCAATCTTGATGAACAAACTCAGACTGAACTAGAAATTGTTCGTCAAGCAGCTAGTCAACAGCTGAAAATCAGCGACCAGATTCAAACTGGCGATTTGATCCGTTTCTACCAAGCAGATCATCTTGGAAAAGTTGATACAGAAAGTATTTCTTACCTCAATTCCTTGCCCATTCTGCAAAAGATTGAGCAAGAAAAAGGAAGTCAGTCAACCAGCCTCTTTAGCCAACGACAAGGCAAAACTAGTACTGACCTTTTCAAGGCACCAAGTTACCAAGAACTCCACCCAGAGTCGGCTGAAACCGAATCAAAATCACAATAAAAAATGCTCTTCCGTCTTGGAGGAGCATTTCTTTTTATCAACAAAAATCAAAGAGCAAA
>NZ_VMKU01000108.1:0-9210 GCF_013276315.1 Streptococcus sp. 2741
ATTTTCGAAGAGTATAAACCTATCTCCCTCTTAGCGGTAAGATATCCTCTGAAATCATGCGCATATAGTCCTCTTTGAGGGCTTTTTTGTATTTGAGTTTTGGTAGTGCCTTGTCTCCGTGGGCTTCCTTATAGGCCAGATAGTCCTGAGATTCCGTAATGGCTTTTTCACCATTTTGCTTGTCTCGTCCGATGCGGTAGTTGTCCACTACGAACTGGAGTTCATCCTCTCCTATCTGCCAATAATCTGCCGTTTCACGAATCTTTTTCTGGGTTGTTAGCTCAATCATCTCATCCAACTTATGGGTCACAGACTGCCCCTGATAGCTCTTAGCATCTGCTTGGACATTCTGCCAGAGTTTGGAGATGAGGCTGGATAACTTGGGATTGGATTTGTTCAAATCTTCGATATAGTTATCTACCAGACCCTTTTCCTTTTTACCGATGAGGTTTTCCCGATTTTCAATCAGGGCTTGGATGAGAGAGAGGATATAGTGATAGTTTATCTCGTCGGTGCGGATGGATTCAAGCTCATACTCGATATCCAGTAACACACCTTCATCTTCTTGGTCTTCTTTTCTGCGTCTGCGGAGTTCTTCGATGACATTGTGATATTGGCCGGCAAAGTTCTCGATGTCTTCTAAGCTGAGGCCAATCTCTCTGAGGATGACTTTCTCATCATAGTCAGAATAGATCTGTATAGAAGATAGGAGCTTGTCAAATTCTTGGAAGGCCTTGGCAAAGCGTTTTAATTCTGCATCTGTAGCCGTATCCAAATCAGGCACCTGCTCTGGACTTGGAGCGATGGCTAATAGTTGATGAACCTTCTCAAGAAACTTGGCCTTCTCCTCCTGCCATTCTGGGGCTAAGACACTGGTTTCGCCACCATTTGAGTAGAGGCTCAGAGCTTCATCCACCTTTTCTTTAAAACGGCCAGGCGTTTGGAAGGTGACGATTTGGCCGAATTTCTTGCCTTCATCAAAGAGGCGATTGGTTCGTGAAAAGGCCTGAATGATATGCTGTGGTTTCATGGGCTGACGATCCATGAACAGGGTCGATAGGCAAGGGGCATCAAAGCCTGTCAACAAGCGGTCCACAACGATAACCAAGTCCAACTGTTCCTCACGGAAGGCAAAGCGTTCTTTCTTACGGGCCAGACGGTCGTTGAGGTCACTATTGTAGGAAGCAATTGTTGCTAGGCTAAAGTGGGTACCAAACATGGCATTGTAGTCTTCTAGGCTCTCCTCCATGTAGGCTTGGTTGACATAGGAGTTTGCTTCATTTTCTGTCACAGAGTAAGTAATGGCAACCTTAGGGAAGTCTGGCAAAACCTTTTTAACATTTTCCGAAATGCTTAGAGACTTCTCTCCATTTTTGACTTGCTTAATCAGGTTATAATAGGCCTGCGCACGGACAATGCTTTTGACAGTCAAAATGGCTTCATAGGTTTTTCCTACCCCATTTTGGAAACCGAGTTTGCGTCTTGAGCGATTGAGAATAGCATCTAAAACGGCAAGCATATGTCCTTCGTCATCATAACGCTCCTCGTCAATCTCATCTTCTGCCCAACCAGGCATGGTCGTCTGATACTCCACATTAAAACCAAGAACCGCCTTGTCATGGATGGCTTCTTTGACGGTATATTGATGGAGGCAGTCACCGTACTGCTCTTCGGTCGTCTGAGCAAGGTCTCCTTTTTGTTCACGTTTATTTTCTGTAAAGATAGGAGTTCCTGTAAACCCATACCAGAGAGAATTTGTAAAGAAGTGCTCTAGGTGGCGTTGGCGTTCAGGAGTCACTGCGCGATGGCATTCATCGACGACAAAGGCTAGTTTGAGTTGCTTGATACGATTGTAGACCTTTTGGTGACGGCCTTCATCAAACTGACGAATCATGGCATTGATTTTCTGGATGGTCGTCACAACGACACGGCGGTCATCAGAAGCTAGATTTTTAACCAATTCCTGTGTATCATCGGTCTCGTCGATATCGATCATGTCATTCTCTGCGTAAGACTGAAACGAACTGGTCGTCTGCTGGTCAAGGTCTGTCCTATCAATCACAAAGATTGTCTTTTCGATAGATGGAATCTGGAGCAGATTGCGCGAAACCTTATAGGAGGTCAGGGTCTTTCCTGAACCAGTCGTATGCCAAATATAGCCCGACTGGCGCTTGCGACTGGCTTCACGGATAGCCTCAATGGCATGTACTTGATAGGGACGCAATAAAATCAAGGCCTTCTTGTCATCATCGATGACAGAATACTGCATGACCATCTCGTGGGCTCTCGGTATCGACAAGACAGACTCTGCAAAGTCAAATAGCTGGGGTTGGGGGCTATTTTCACTATCCACCCACTTGGTCAAGAAGCGTTCATTTAGCTTGTTGGCTTTGGCAGCTGCGATGTAGCGAGTGTCTGTGACATTAGAGACGACAAACATCTGAAGACTTGAAAAAATACCTCTGAACTGTCCTTCTTGGTCGTATTTCTTAATCTGACGGAAGGCATCCATATAAGGATGAGAACGGCTTTTCAGTTCGATTTGAATCATAGGCAGACCATTGATTAGCAAAGTCACATCCCCACGACGCTGGCGAATCCCTTCTCCGCCTGTGATGACTTGGTTGACAACCTCATAGCTGGATTTGCCACCAGCGACATTGTTTCTCCACAAGACTTCCAAGCGAATGGTGCCTAAACTAGCATCTTCACGTTGAACCTGCACCTTGGCAATGCCATTTTCCCCTGCTATCCACTTGGCTGCTTCGTAGAAGTTGACGAAATTGAGCTGGTTTTTAATTTGATTTTTCTCTGAATTTGTAAGGGGATGGTCTTGCAAAATGCGGACATTATTGGCTTCCAGCTTGGCAAAAAAGTTTCCCCATAGGAGGTCTTCTGTATTTAACTCAGGTCGATACACCCATTGACTTTCTCCCTTTGTCAACTGGTTGATCAAATCTCGCTCTATAGCCAATTCCTGTTTGGTTTTGGCTTTACCTGCTACAGGGATAGCAGTCTCATCTTTGGGAGAGAGTCTCTGGATGATATGGAAATCCTGCAAGGCGGCTTGATTGAGATATTGCAATTTTTTGAGAAGATCTTGCTCCGTCCCTTTAATGGCTTGATAGGCTGCCGTCAAGTCTTTATCTGCATCTAGGTAGTGATGGGGATTCTTCTTTATTTGAATATAACCCTGCACTAAATCTTCTAAACGTCTCAGCTGAATAGCAAGCTGGTTCTGGAGTTCCTGAGAATTGCTTCCAGATGCTCCTTTCTGGTTGATAGCTTCTAGGTATTCTACGATGGCAGTATAACTAGGCTGTAACTCAGGTGCTGAAACGATGAGTTCTTGCTCTAATTCTTTTGATAAGGTGTAAGCCATGTTCATACCCCATTTCTACAACGCAAAAAGCCTACCAAAAAGATTGGCAGGTTTTGAAAATGGGTATGAAAACGCAAGTTTATATATATATATATATATATATATGCAAGCTAGTTATTTGCTTAAATCTGAAAACCATAGGGACTCTTCCTTTTCATTCATCCAAGGCGTTGCGACATCGAAAAAACAGCGCCTTTACTTCCTTCTATTGTATCATAAAAGACTAGTAGTGAAAAGGTTTCCCATGGTTTTATCTCTTATTTCAGAGTAAAGGTAGTTTCTTTCTTAAATTTTCAATCTATCTATAGACTAAAAGATCTTTTTAGTTTAGAATAGTAATATAAACTATTTTTGTATCATGATAACTTAGAATAATTCATAATTTTTTAATAAAAATAAAAAATATAAATAGGAGAATTTATAATGTGTAAAGTCTATAAATATAGCGAACTATACTCAACAGATTTTATGTCTTATTTTGACAATAAAAAAGAAGTAATATCAGACATTGAACTTCAATCAGATGAATATAGTATAGATATTGATAAAATTATTGCTGAATTAGGAATTGAGGTTATAGAAACATACTTCGATTCGCATTCTGGAAAATATGATGCTGACACTAAAAAAATGTATGTTAATATTTTGGAACCGCTACAGCGTCAACGATTTACTAAGTCTCATGAATTAGGCCATTTTGTGTTAAAACATGAAGGAATTTCTGAACGTGAACAAACACCAGTAGCGAATGCTAAAGAAAGAGCTGCTAACCAGTTTGCAGCAGAACTACTAATGCCGCAAAAGTTAATCATAAAAGCAATCGATAGAATGGCAATAGATTATTCTATGACCTGGGAGGAATTAGATACTTTAAATGATGAAATTATTATTACTTATCTTGCTGAAAAATTAAATGTGTCCAATCCGGCTATGAAATATAGACTTATTAATTTGGGTGTATTGTCCATTTAAGGAGAATTTTATGTTACTTAGGGATAAATTCTATGAAAATTTAGGGACCTATTATTCATCCCCTGAAGAAATAAAAAATCAACTGAATTCAAAAATCTTTAATGATTTTAAAATAGTAATAAATATAATTGGAATAAACCAACCTCAGGAAGATTTAACACCAATTTACAAAATTCAAAATCTAGAACTCTCATCAACAAATAAAAACTCTAAATTGCAAGATGAAATCGATGATATCAATAAATATTTATTAAGTGCAGGTACGGGATTAGGATATAAAGATGAAAAAAATTCATGGAGTTTATTTTACTTAATAAAAGAAATGATTACATCGTTTCAAAGACAAGGCTATAATTACTATAGAGGACAAAGAGAAGATTGGGAAACAGTACCAGGGATATTTAGAAATTTACAAAATAGTGAAGGAAATAAATACTGTAACACTTTTGAATCTCTTTATCTAAATATCTCTAGAGAATTTCCTGATGAAGTTAAATATGTCCCTTTAAATCAAGAAATGTTAGATATCCGAGCTGATGAATTAGCTATCTTACAACATTATGGTTTGCCAACAAGTCTACTAGATATTTCCGAAAATCCATTCATAGCCATGTTGTTTATGTTAGGTTTTGGGAAAATAAAAAATCCTCAGTTAGAGTTCTATAAAATTGACTCCAGCAATGATAGTGAGAATGGAATAATTTCTTTAGTTCATAAGAAAATTACAAATAAGAGAATACGGGCACAAAAAGGTGCTTTTATAAATTTTGATAAACTTATTAAATTTATAAATTTTAAAAAAAATGAAATAGAATTAGAAAATTATAAACCTATCGATAGAATTATTCTAAATATCAAATTTAATATAGAGGCCTCTATTAAGTCTTTAAAAAATCAGCAAAGCTCTAATCATACTAAGCCAGAAGATGATCTATCTTCTAAAAATTTAGACGGAGTAATTAAATTTTTAGAAGGAAAGTCTGTCAAATCAGGTTCTGATAAAAATAATCAAGAGGAAAGAATTTCTGGCGACTACTATGAATTAATTCAAAGAGAACTTTTACGAAAGTTAAAAGAATACAATTATGAAACAAATGCCTTATTTCCAGATTTTTCAGACTATTTGATTTATAAATCTAAAGAATTCGAATTAAAAGATGATAAAAAATCTAATAGAGCGGTACTTAATGAATTAAAAAAAATTCAAATAACCTGCCTTATCATAAAAGCAAAAAGAATAGAAAAGGTAAATATAGAATCACAAGAGTCTGGAGAAAAAGTCTTTGAAATCAAAAAAACGCATAATATCAAGAATTATACAACCTTGATATTATGCGTTTTATTGTAGAAAGATTTACTTCATTTTCTCCTGAAATTGAGTTTTTCCCAGCATCCTTGTGTATTATTCTTGTACTTCTTTCTGGGCGTCCTTGCCTTGGTCGAGAAGGGCTTGGACGATTTTCTCATCGCGTAGTTTGACAGAATCGTTGATCATTTCTGCGGACTTGACGATAGTTGTTTCTAGTTGGGCACGTTTCTGACGACCCAATTCAATGGCAGCGACGATACCCTGGTTTTGAGCGACCAGACTTTCAGCCAGTTTGGTAACAGACTCAACAGCGACTGTCGGGCTTTGGGCAATTCGTTCCATCTGCGGAATCACTTCCTTACTGGTTTCAGCTAGCATCTGAAGGGCAGCATTATTGGCATTGACAATGGCATCTGCCACGACACCTGATTTCATGGATTGTTGCAAAATACCCAGTTGGGCAATGGAAAGTTTCATTGTCGGAATCGTATTACGACGAAGCATTCCCAATTTTTGGCGCATATCAGATGACACCTTCACAAGATTTCGCATCTGAGGTGTTGTTGCCCAGGCAACATAGAGACGGCTGACATACTCAGTATGTTGTTGTTCAAGGGTATTGACCACTTCAGCCATGCGGGCCAATTCTTGTGACTTGGTTTGGTATTCTACCGTACTTGTATCGAGTTGGTCAGCTTGAGCTTTCAGTTCTGCAGCGCGCTTGCCAGCTTCTGTCTGGCTGGCTTCGATAAAGGAAATCACTCCCACTAGATTTTCAATGGATTTGGTATTGTCCTCAATCAACATCTCAGCAGAGACGATATTTCGAGCTAGCACATCTTCTTGCTTGACCACTGCGGCAGCCATGCCATCGAGCTTTTGCTCTACTGTTTTTGAGTCAAAGTAAAATTCCTGTAGGGTATTCTTGCTCTTGTTAAACAGTCGTTGCAAAAAGTTTGGCTTCTCTTCTAACTCAGCAATTTCAGCGTTCTTGTATTTAACTACAAAGCCTTGCAACTCACGGTTGGTATTTTTGAGTAGATCATCCACTTGAGGAATCTGCAGTTTCTTTTGTTCTGACAAGATACGGTTGACTGTATTGTTCACACCTTCGACAGCAGATTGTCCAAAATCCAAAAGAGCATTTTGATTGGTGACAAACTGGTCTACCAACTGGGGCACGTGCGCCTTGATCCCTTCTTGTTGCTCAGGGCTCAGCTTCTCAAGGAAGGTCAAGGTCTTGTCTGAGCCAGTATTGGTCTCGATGATTTGGGTTGTCTTATCCACCTTAGCTACCGTATTATTGGCAATCTGGTCAATATCAAAATTAAATTCTGTCATGGTTACTCCTTTGTTTCTAACCTATTCTTTACGATCTTTTTCTAGGATACGCAAACTAATATCAAAATCACGCATATCTGTTTCATTGAGTTCTCTCAACACCTGGTCCAGCTCAAGGTCAAATTGTTCGATAGCTGATTTAGCTTGCTGTAAACGTTCTTCTGCTCGATTATAGTTTTTAGGATTGGCCTTAATCTTTAAATAGCCTTCTAAAATCGTTTTGAATTTCTCCATCTTCAAACTATGAATGGCCGTCAATTCTTCCTTATCCCCCTCGGCAGAGGTGGCAATCTTGTCTAAAATAGCCTGATGGTCAACGGCAATATTATCCAAGGTCTGAGACAATTCTGGAGCTAGTTCCTCTGGCTCCGCATTTTCAAGTTCTACCTGACTTTCTCTATCCAAACGTTCTAGCTGAACATCGATGTTTGCCCTTACTGTACGAACCTTTTTGTCAATACGGTTGTAGATATCAGCATCGATATAGGACTTGAGACAATCCGCCTCCTGATGGATTTCCCTCAGTTCGATCAATACTTGATTGGCCAGACTCTTATAGGAATCTGAACCTTTTTCTACTAAAGTTCCCTCCAATTGCTGAATATCCTTGTCCGCCTGACGAATACGAGCTTTTAAAAGCTCAATCCGATCGTCGAGAGAACGATCCTGCAAAAGAGGATAGCGCCAACGTTTATAGAGACGATAACCACCATAGCCTAGCAGGACACAAGCCGCAAGTGGGAGAGCATATTGAACCAAAAGGCCCAGTAAGAACAAGAAGCCCCAAAAATAGAGACAGCCTTTGCAAAAACCATTACCTGATTTCATAAACATTCCTTATTTTCAATTTATAAATCTATTTTAGCACAAAAGAGCAAAATGAGGGCGGAAATCCCCTAGAAAAGAGTTGATTTCTTTGCTGTAGAATGGAGGCTAGTAGAGCGTGGGCTAATTTCAGTAAAGCGGACTCAAACCACAGGCTTCAGTGTTATAAGATTGCGAAATGACCTCTGAGGACATATCAAAACAAAAGCTTGAAATATCGGAGGGGTTGTGTTAGAATGAACTTACAATGTGAGTAAAGTTACAGCATATGTAACTAAAAAGCCCCACCGTGCCACCGATGGTTTTTTTTGCTACCCTCTTAAAGGGTTAACCATTACTTCTTACGTTTCTTAAGCCATAACTTGAAAAGCTCAGATAACACGTTAATAAGTAACAGAGCTAGAAACACTGTGAGTAAAGTTTCTAACATCGGCAACACCTCCCTTCATTAAATTGAGGGGGCTAAAATATAGTAGATTGAAACTAGAATAGTACATCTGGATTTCTAAAATATTACTAGAAATTGATTTGATTGTCCTGATTGATTTGTCCTATTTTTATTTTATTTCTCTATATTATATCATCAAGATCACGTAATTCCCAAACAAAAACGCCTTTATGTGTATGTACTGATGCACTGATCCCAAAAAGTTAGACAATTAATTTAAGCAAAGGATTTAGTTCTGTATTGCACAGGGCTAAGTCCTTTTAGTTTTACCTTAATTCGTTTATTGTTGCAGTAATCAATATAGTCTACAATAGCTTGTTCCAATTGATTAAGCGATTGAAACGACTTCTCATAACCGTAAAACATTTCCGATTTCAGAATCCCAAAGAAGGACTCCATCATACCATTGTCTGGGCTGTTACCCTTACGTGACATAGATGGTTGGATTCCCTTATTCTTTAAAAAATGACGATAGAAATCGTGTTGGTATTGCCATCCTTGGTCACTATGGAGAATTGTATTTTCGTAATGGTTCTCTGTAAAGGCTTGTTCTAGCATAGCTTTCATTTGTACTAAGTTCGGCAAATAGGAGATAATTTCACTGTTAAAGCCATCTAAAACTGGTGATATAGTTGCTTAGTTTCAAACAAGCATGTTATAATAAAGCTATGGCATATAGTACAGATTTTAAACAGCGAGCATTAGATTACATCAAAGAGGGGCACAGCCATGTCGAGGCAGCCAAGGTTTTTGATGTTGGCGTCAGAACTCTCTTCACGTGGGAAAAGAACTTACGTGAACAAGGACACTTAGAGAGGAAAAAGCGAGTCGTCAAAAACCGAAAGATTCCTTTAGAGGAATTGAAATCCTTTGTAGAGGCTTATCCAGATGCTTTTTTACGGGAAATTGCGGCACATTTTGATTGTGCTGTCC
>NZ_VMKU01000109.1:0-7154 GCF_013276315.1 Streptococcus sp. 2741
ATTTTCGAAGAGTATAAATCAATGCTTGCCTCCTTTAGACTTCCCTAGCTCCCGTCTCAAGCGAAGCATTTTTTTGAAACAGAAATAAGTTAACCTATTCAGACCAATAGCTAGCAGAATAAAAAGAAACCAAATGCCCCATAACTTGATATCTGTCACATTTCTCAAGACGATATTGAAAAACAGAACTGAAATAACTGTCCAAGCAAGGCTAAAAAGAGCATAGAGGGGGATGTAAAACCAGTAAAAATAGTAAAAAATTGGGAAAAATTTACTATCTCTATCGGCCTTTTCAATCCAGCTGAAAAAGTAAAACCAGGGAAATAAGATTATCAATTTAAACAAATGTTTCATCGATACCTCCTTTTTGATAGCGTTTTCTATTATTTTATTATATCAAAAAAATCTGGAAATGTCATTCCAGATTCTACTTTTTATTTGCGTTTTCTTGCGATGAGATGAATCGGTGTTCCCTCAAAAACAAAGGCCTTGCGGATTTGATTTTCCAAGAAACGCAGGTAAGAAAAGTGCATGAGTTCTTCTTCATTGACAAAGATGACAAAGGTTGGTGGTTTGGTTGCCACTTGGGTCGCATAGAAAATCTTGAGACGTTTTCCTTTGTCTGTCGGTGTTGGGTTGATGGCAATGGCATCCATGATGACATCGTTCAAGACAGCTGATGGAATACGTGTATTTTGACTTTCGCTGATTTGCTTAATCATCTCAGGAAGTTTGTGGAGACGTTGCTTGGTCAAAGCGGATACAAAGATAATCGGTGCGTAAGGCAGGTATTGGAACTGCTCACGGATATCTTCTTCCCAGTTTTTCATAGTGTGGTTATCTTTTTCAAGCGTATCCCACTTGTTGACCACGATAATCATCCCTTTACCAGCTTCATGGGCAAATCCTGCGATACGCTTGTCGTACTCACGGATACCCTCTTCCGCATTGATGACCATCAAGACCACATCTGAACGGTCAATAGCACGCATGGCACGCATAACAGAGTATTTCTCGGTATTTTCATAAACCTTACCAGACTTACGCATACCAGCCGTATCAATCATGGTAAACTCTTGACCATCTGTATCTGTAAAGTGGGTATCAATGGCATCACGAGTTGTTCCAGCAACAGGACTAGCAATAACACGGTCTTCGCCCAAGATAGCATTGATCAAACTTGATTTTCCAACGTTTGGACGACCAATCAGGCTAAACTTAATGACATCTGGATTTTCTTCTTCATATTCATTTGGAAGGTTTTCCACAATCGCATCTAGTACATCCCCTGTACCGATACCATGGACAGATGAGATAGGCAGTGGTTCACCCAAACCGAGGGCATAGAAATCATAGATATCATTTCGCATCTCAGGGTTGTCCACCTTGTTAACTGCGAGGATAACTGGTTTGTGGGTCTTATAAAGCTTACGGGCTACGTATTCGTCTGCATCGGTAATTCCTTCCTTACCGGACACGACAAAGACGATAACATCTGCTTCTTCCATGGCAATTTCTGCCTGGTGCTTGATTTGTTCCATGAAAGGAGCATCGACATCATCAATTCCTCCTGTATCAATCATGCTAAAAGAACGATTGAGCCACTCACCCGTTGCATAAATACGGTCACGTGTCACTCCTTCGACATCTTCTACAATGGAGATTCGCTCACCAGCGATCCGATTAAATAGGGTTGATTTCCCAACATTGGGACGTCCTACAATGGCAATAGTTGGTAGGGCCATAATTTCTCACTTTCTACAATAATTTCTTCTGTTCAAGATTTTTTCTAGTTGAGCTTGGTTCAGCTTGACCAAACTGTTCTGCTAGGCGCTGACTCCAGCTTGTGGTCGCACGCGCCCCAGCATAGTCAGCCTGAACACGGTCATAAGCTTGGATTGCCTCAGTTGACTGTTCTTGGTATTCTTCCTCAAAGACAACATTCTCTAGTGGCAGTCTCGGTTTCATATCATGATGTTGATTTGGCACACCCAGTGCCATCCCAAAGACAGAATAGGTGTAGTCAGGTAGGTTAAAGAGCTCTGCCACTTCTTCAGACTTGTATCGAACCAAACCGATAATCACACCACCATAGCCCAAGCTTTCAGCTGCCAACAAGGCGTTTTGTCCAGCAAGAGCTGCATCGACCGAACTAATCAAGAGACCTTCCACACCTTGGGGTTGGAAGGTGTCGGTATGAAGTCGGGCTCCCTTTTCTGCTCGGTTCAAATCTCCGACAAAGAGAAGGAAAACAGCAGACTGGCGAATGGCTTCTTGAGGTACCAATTCATACAGAGTATCTTTCTTTTCTTGACTTCGTACCACAATCACAGAGTAGGATTGGAAATTCTTCCAAGACGAAGCCATCTGGGCTGCTGTCAAAATCTCATTTAAGTCTACTTGGGGAATCTCTTGCTCTTTAAACCTGCGCACTGAAGTATGAGCCTTCATCAATTTAATGGTTTCTGTCATCGACGGTTTACTCCTTCTAAACGAGTCTCCTCAGCCAAATAACGGATGCGTTCCATGACGCGTCTGGCTTCCCAGGTTTCGTCATTTCCATTTTTCCCTTTAGCGAAATGCTTCTCCAAATCTTCAAAGTTGAAGTTAGAGGTGAAAAAGGTCGGTAAGTTTTCCTGCATCCGATATTGGAGAATGACTTGCAGGATTTCATCACGCACCCAAGCGGTGGATTGCTCGGCACCAATATCATCTAAAATCAGGACTTCAGAAAGCTTAATCTCATCCACTAAGGTCTTAACATTGCCATCACCGATAGCATTTTTGACATCGATGACAAAACTAGGATAGTGGAGGAGAGTGGAGGAAACACCACGTTTTTCTGACAAATCATGGGCTAAGGCAGCCACCATGAAACTTTTACCCACACCAAAGTCTCCATATAAGTAAAGACCTTTTCGAATAGCTGGATATTGCTCCACGAAGGCTAATAGCTTTTCAAAAACTGGTAAGCGCCCCAAATCATCCAAGTCTACTTGAGCCAAACTAGCTTGCTTGAGACTGGCTGGCAGATTGATTAACTTGAGACGGTTCTTAATAGCCGCTTCTTTTTCCGCTGCGATTAGCTCAGGAGTTTCTTCATAAGAAACATCCGCATAGCCATGATTCATAACCAAAATCGGCTTGTAGCCTTTGGCAATATAATCCGTATCACCACGGAGAAACTTGTCGCGCTCGGTGATGTACTGATTAAACTTGGAGATACTGCGATTCAATTCCTCTGGGGTCAAGGATTCTTGCTGGATAAAGACCGCAACATCAGGGTCCTTCATGATTTTCTGGACCAAATCTTGATAATGAAAACGGCTAGGTTGACGCTTGAGTACGTCTCCGACACTTTCCATCTAATCTCCTCCTTTTTCTAATCGAGCTAATAGTTCTTGTTTCTTACGTTCTAGTTCCAGACGAGTTTCCTCGCTGGTTTCATTTTTATAATCTGGATTGCTCCACTTGGGTACATTGGACTTGGCAGGACTAGGGGTACTGCTTTTTTGAGCCTGATTCTTCTGCCCACGCTCACGGATTCGCAAGACTGCCTCTTCTGCCGAATGAATCTTTTGATAGGCATAATCATTAGCCACCTTCATTGCATATTTCTCATTGATGTTTGCCGAATCCACCTTATTAAAGGTCAATAAGAGAATGATATTGATGACTTCGTCCAGCAAGCCCAAACCAGCCATCTGTTGCAAGAGTTCTCTTTCTGTTTGGGTGATGGTTCCCTTGCGTGTTTGCTTGATTTCTGCCAAGAACTGCAGGGCAGTTTTACTTTTGGCTTCTTTGATAATGGTTGTTTCCTTAGGACTAAAGTCAGAGGAAACAGGTTTTTGAGCGATTTTTTCCCGCATGCGTTTGGTTGAAATGACTTGGGAAACAGCTGTTGACTTAGCCAATTGATAAGTTTCAAACCAAGTCCATTTCTTCTCCTCGGCGATGGCAAAGATGTTTAAGACATCGGACTGCTCATCCGCAAAGCGAAGCCCATCTCGAGCCATAAGCTGACGAAAATGGTCCAAGTCAAAATCATTAGCCACTTTCTTCTTGAGACCAAGGTCTTCTTGACTTCCTAGTTCTGCCAAATCTGGAAAGACTTGATTGAGGGAGACAGGTATTTCTTCTCCCTCAGCACTCTCAACTTTCAAATCCTCCACAGCTGCATCACCAATCTTTTTCTCCAAAAGTCTGCGATAAACAGGATGCTCCAAGAAGTCCAGACTAGATAGAGGAGCATGGAGGGCTAGCTGATAAACATCCCCCTTTTGATAGAGGGTTAAGAGATTAAAAGCAGATAAGATTTTCAAAGATTTTATCAATCTATCCATTCCAAAGTTAAGATGGTTGAGAATACTTGAAAAAAGATATTCCTTTCTGCCGTTATCCCAAAAACTGATTGTATAAAGATAAAGGCTCAGTGCCTCCTGACCGATAATCGGGAGGTAGCACTGTACCAGAGATGAGGTATCTTGCGACACCCGATTATTCTTTAGATAAGAAAAACGGTCAATTGGCTTCATTTATCTTTCCTTTTTCTTTTTAGAGGACTGAGTAATTTGTTGGAGCAGACTCTCTAACTCACTCACATCCTTAAAACTACGATAGACACTGGCAAAACGCACATAGGTAATCTCGTCCAGTTCAGCCAACTCCTCCATGACGAGTGAACCAATGTCCTCACTTTGAATTTCATTTTCATTTCGACCACGGAGTTTCTGTTCGATACGATTGACTACCATGTTGATTTCATCACTTGACACAGGACGTTTCTGGGCTGAGCGGATAATCCCATTAAAGATTTTATCTCTGGAGAATTGTTCCCGCGTGCCATCTTTTTTAACAACCACTAAGGTTCTTTCTTCTACCCGTTCGTAGGTTGTAAAACGGTGCTGGCATTCATCGCACTCACGTCTTCTACGAATAGTGTTCCCTTCTTCTGCTTGGCGACTATCGATAACACTTGACTTGGTAGCCCCACATTTTGGACAACGCATCCTTTCCCTCCTTATCGTTTTCTTTTCATTATACCATTTTTTAAGCGATTCCCAAAACAATTCTTCTTTTTGCTTGACAAGTTTTTTGTTTTGTTGTATTATTTGATTAAGACAAAAGGATAAAAGAAAGGAGACCAAGATGTCCTGGACATTTGACAACAAAAAACCCATTTATTTACAGATCATGGAGAAAATCAAGCTTCAGATTGTTTCCCATACACTGGAACCCAATCAACAACTTCCAACCGTGAGAGAGCTAGCGAGCGAGGCTGGTGTCAATCCCAACACCATCCAAAGAGCCTTGTCAGACCTTGAACGAGAAGGATTTGTCTACAGCAAGCGAACAACTGGACGATTTGTGACTGAGGATAAGGAGCTAATCGCCCAATCGCGCAAACAATTATCGGAAGAAGAATTGGAACACTTCGTTTCCTCCATGACCCATTTTGGCTATGAAAAAGAAGAACTACCAGGCGTAGTCGGCGATTATATTAAAGGAGTTTAAGCCTATGTCATTACTAGCATTTGAAAATGTATCCAAATCTTATGGAGCAACACCAGCCCTTGAAAATGTTTCCCTTGACATCCCAGCTGGAAAAATTGTTGGTCTCCTTGGGCCAAACGGCTCAGGAAAAACAACCCTGATTAAACTAATCAATGGCCTCTTGCAACCAGATCAAGGACGTGTCCTCATCAACGACATGGACCCAAGTCCAGCAACCAAGGCCATCGTAGCTTATTTGCCGGATACGACCTATCTCAATGAGCAAATGAAGGTCAAAGAAGCCCTAACCTACTTCAAGACCTTCTATAAAGATTTCAATCTTGAACGCGCCCATCATCTGCTTGCAGACCTCGGCATTGATGAAAATAGTCGTCTCAAGAAATTATCAAAAGGGAATAAGGAAAAGGTACAACTGATTTTGGTTATGAGCCGTGATGCTCGTCTCTACGTTCTAGACGAACCCATTGGTGGGGTGGATCCAGCAGCCCGTGATTATATCCTCAATACCATTATCAACAACTACTCCCCAACTTCTACCGTTTTGATTTCTACCCACTTGATTTCTGATATCGAGCCAATCTTGGATGAAATTGTCTTCCTCAAAGACGGAAAAGTCGTCCGTCAAGGAAATGTAGATGACATTCGCTATGAGTCAGGTGAATCCATTGACCAACTCTTCCGTCAGGAATTTAAGGCTTAAGCAAAGGAGATTATTTATGTTTTGGAATTTAATTCGCTACGAATTTAAAAATGTTAACAAGTGGTATTTAGCCCTCTACGCAGCCGTGCTAGTCCTTTCAGTCCCCCTAGGAATGCAAGGACACTACTATAATTATATATCTTTCAAAGATAGCCAACCTTTCCTATTTATCTTTCTGGCTCTCGTCTTTGGTGGCTTGATAATTACACTTGGGATTTCAACCATTTTCTTGATTATCAAACGCTTCAAAGGTAGTGTCTATGACCGCCAAGGCTATCTGACTTTGACCTTGCCAGTTTCTGAGCACTATATCATCACTGCTAAATTAGTCGGAGCCTTTATCTGGTCTATACTTAGCTCGGCTGTACTGGCTCTAAGTGCTTTTCTTATTGTGACTATAACGGTTCCAGAATGGATGTCACATTATGACTTGTTCCCACTTGTAGGAACATACCTTCCTCAACTCTCTCTTGTGGGGTTATCCTTCCTACTAAATACCGTTTCTGGAATCCTCTGCATCTACTTGGCTATTTCCATTGGACAGCTTTTCAATGAATACCGTACAGCACTCGCTGTTGCAGCCTACATTGGGATCCAAATCGTCATTGGCTTTATTGAAGTTTTCTTCAATACCAGTACTAACTTCTATGTCAATTCACTTGCAGGATTTAATGATAATTTCTATATGGGAGCAAGCATAGGCATTGTTGAAGAACTCATATTCATAGCTATCTTTTATCTCGGAACCTACTATATTTTGAGAAACAAGGTTAACTTGCAATAGTTTTAAAATCAAAAAGGATAACATCTCATCACAGAGAGGCTATCCTTTTTGATTTTATCTCATTTTCCGTCTAACTTTATCTTACAGACGAATCCTTCTAACCAATTAATACTCTTCGAAAATCTCTTCAAACTACATCAGCTTCACCTTGCCGTA
>NZ_VMKU01000109.1:7165-7491 GCF_013276315.1 Streptococcus sp. 2741
ACAACCTCAAAGCAGTGCTAAGGAGCATATCTATTATGCACCCCCCTATGTCTCTTGGGAAAGGGGAACTAATGAGAATCACAATAGGCTCATTCGGAGATGGTTACCTAAAGGAACTAAGAAAACGACTCCCAAAGAAGTCGCATTCATCGAAAATTGGATTAATAACTATCCTAAAAAACACTTGAACTACAAGTCCCCCAGAGAAGACTTCTTGATGGAGAACTTGAAATTTGGCAATGAAATAAAGACTATACAAATTGATTAGGGAATTTAAAACATAGTAGATTGAAACTAGAATAGTACACCTCTACTTCTAAAACATT
>NZ_VMKU01000011.1:0-11107 GCF_013276315.1 Streptococcus sp. 2741
TGTGAGGCTAGAGAGCCAAGGCTAAGACTAGCCTTGGTTTAGCTGAAAAAACAGCTTCAAGGGTTCCTCGTGTCAAATGAAAGCAAAATAATTGCCCTCAATCTCACCATTTTTTGGGGCATCATCACTTTCGATTGACACTACTTTTTTAAAATTTTTTAATTAATTTTACAACTGCTTCCGTTCGAGCTGTATGTGGGAACATATCGACCGACTGGATATAATGAAGATCATAGACTTCTACTAAGCGTACCAAATCACGAGCCAAGGTCGAAACATTACAAGAAATATAGACCATTTTTTCTGGTACATAAGTAAGAATAGTATCTAATAACTTATCATCCAGACCTGTACGTGGTGGGTCAACAATCAAAGCATCTGCTCGGTAGCCTTCCTTGTACCAACGAGGAATAATCTCTTCTGCTGTTCCAGCTTCATAATGAGTATTGTCAAATCCCATTCTTTTGGCATTTCGCTTGGCATCTTCAATGGCTTCTGGAATAATATCCATACCTCTGAGTGTTTTTACTTTCTTTGCGAAGGCAAATCCAATCGTTCCAACTCCACAATAAGCGTCAATCAAATGGTCTTCTTTATCAACATCCAAGGCTTTTACCGCCTCGTTATAAAGAACTTCTGTTTGTTCAGGATTTAGTTGATAGAAAGCTCGAGGAGATAGTGAGAATTCATAGTCGAGTACACCTTCTTGAATACTCTCTTCTCCCCAGATAATCTCTGTCTTTTCACCATAAATCTCACTGGTTTTAGCTGTATTTGTATTCACAGCTACTGTCACAACTTCTGGAAAATCTTTAATTAAGTCTTTTACTAGTTGGGTTAAATTAAGCTGACGATTTGTAACAATAATAATCTGAACCTGTCCAGTCTTTCTTGCTCGTCGAACCATAATAGTCCTAACACCTAGAACTTTTCTCTCATCGGTGATTGGAATTTGGTGAAAAGTAAGTAATTCCGCTAGACGATTAGCAATCACTTGGGTTTCCTTGTCTTGTACCAGGCAATCTTTCAACTCTACTAAATAGTGAGAGTTTTGTGCATATAAGCCCGCCTTGACCTGATTTTTAAATTTTCTAGTCTGAAATTGTAACTTAGCTCTGTAATATTTTGGTTCCTGCATTCCAATAGTTGGACGAATTTCATAGTTTTCATATCCTGCAGGAGCAAATTTTTTCAGCGCTTGATGAAGCAAGTCCGTCTTGAACTCCAGCTGCTTATCATAATGCAGGTGCATGATTTGGCAGCCTCCGCACTCATTATAAATAGTACAAGCTGGCACAACGCGGAATTTAGACTTCTTGTTGACCTTTAATAATTTCGCTTCAACAAAGTTACGTTTAATAGAAGTAATCTGACAATAGATATCTTCGCCTTTGAGAGCACCGGGTACAAAGACTAATGTTTTTTGGTAAAAGCCGATTCCCTCACCATTAATTCCCATGCGCTTGATTTTTAATGGTATTTTTTGTTTCACTTTCAGATTCATACCCCTATCTTATCACATTTTGAGTTATAATAGAACTATGAAAATCACAAAACTTGAAAAGAAAAAAAGACTCTATCTGATGGAGCTTGATAATGGCGACAAATGCTATATCACCGAAGATACAATTGTTCGTTTTATGTTATCGAGAGATAAGGTGATAAGCGAAGAGGAATTGAAAGAGATTCAAGACTTTGCTCAATTTTCTTATGGTAAGAATCTGGCCCTCTACCACTTATCCTTTAAAGCACGCACTGAAAAAGAAGTCAGAGAATATCTGAAAAAATACGATATTGATGAAAACATCGTTTCTCAAGTCATTGATAATCTCAAAGAAGATAATTGGATTAATGATAGCCAATACGCTTATGCTAGCATCAATGCCAATCAACTTTCAGGAGACAAGGGGCCTTATGTACTGACTCAGAAACTAGCACAAAAGGGGATTTCAAAATCTACTATAGAAGAGAACTTGAAAGAATTTGATTTTTCGGAAGTTGCTCAACGTGTAGCCAATAAACTATTGAAAAAATATGAGGGAAAACTTCCAGCTCGTGCCTTGCAAGATAAGATAATCCAGAACTTGACTAACAAGGGCTTCTCTTATTCTGATGCTAAAATTGCCTTTGACGACTTAGATAGCCAAATTGACGAAGAAACGACTCAAGAACTCATCTTCAAGGAACTTGATAAGCAATATGCTAAGTATGCCAGAAAGTATGAAGGATACGAACTGAAGCAGCGTTTAACTCAAGTTTTAGCACGAAAGGGCTATGATTTTTCGGATATAGCAAGCGCTCTTAGAGAATATCTTTAATATTTCCAAGTGAAATTCACAGATTTTAGATAATTTTATGGTACAATAGTAAATGATAAACTTATAAATTGTAGAAAGTTGGTTAGTTATGAAGCTTCCAAAAGAAGGCGACTTTATTACAATTCAAAGTTATAAGCATGATGGGAGTCTCCACCGAACTTGGCGGGACACCATGGTACTAAAAACAACAGAAAACGCCATTATTGGTGTCAACGATCACACACTTGTTACCGAAAGTGATGGTCGTCGTTGGGTCACTCGAGAACCGGCTATTGTTTACTTTCACAAGAAATATTGGTTTAATATCATTGCCATGATTCGTGATAATGGAACTTCTTACTATTGCAATATGGCTAGCCCCTACTATCTGGATGAAGAAGCACTGAAGTATATTGATTACGATTTGGATGTTAAAATTTTTACAGATGGGGAAAAACGTCTCTTGGACGTTGAAGAGTACGAGCGTCACAAACGCAAAATGAATTATTCTGATGACTTGGACTATATTTTAAAAGAACATGTCAAAATTCTTGTTGATTGGATTAACAATGAACGTGGTCCTTTCTCAGAAGCCTATATAAACATTTGGTACAAGCGCTATGTAGAACTAAAGAATCGGTAAAGTTGTCAAAGGTCAGGAACAAAATCCTGACCTTGTTTTTTGGTAGTATAAAATAAATTGTATAAACACAAAAAGGAATAAATCCATTATAGCAGAGTTACAACACATTACTAGGAAGAGATTTATGCAGAATTCGTAAAATATATAAAACAAATAGATATGCTGTTATTTTTTAATGTCTTTATTCCTTGTAAGTTTACAACAAACTTATATCGTTTAATACAAAAAATACGAAAATGATTAGTATAAAAAATACAGGTCAACTTCGTATCAAAAACATTTTTTTGTATTTCCACATAGCATCAATCATTTAGTACAACATTTTAAAAACAATATCTCGACAGAGAAAATGATACTTAATCTACCAGCTCATTTAATCGTTTTTGAAAATATAAAGCAATACTTTTAGATTCAATAAACTCAAAATATTTTATGACATTGTTCATTTGTTTAATTCCAGATTCTTTAGATTCAGTCAGATATATTTTATATCCTTCTACAAATTTGAATGTAGATTTTTCAAAAACTTTTGTGTCATCTTTTAATAATTTTTTTAATTTCATTTCAAAGTAGTCTGCATATATTAGATGTGAATTTTCAAGGCAACAGAACCAAAAATTTAAACAAGCTGACACAACTAAATTTCTATTCTTACCGATTTTTTCGTAATAATGTGTACGCTCTAGTATTTCTTTTCCAACTCTGTAAATATAATCTATTTCAAAAAGATGATATAAATTACCAATCAGCGTTATCTCATAGGACTCCCATCGTTCCTTCTGGAATAAATAGTCATACACTAAATTTAGATCATCTCTACTAACTACATGATTACAATCTATCTGATTTAATAATCCCTGAACCATAATTGTATTTATTTTATGAGTTTTTTCCCCACTCTTCTCAAAAAGTTTTTGTTGCTCATTTTTTATTTCCTCCAATCCTTTAGTATTCAAACTATAAAAATTTGGAGATAAATTAACCAAAAAATCATCAAACTCCGATCTTTTATAATTTTCTAGGTAATTACAAAAATTCTCTATCGAAACATTGATATTTGATAATAATTCAAAAAACGTTGAAAGAGAAATTTCATTTTCTCCCCTTTCAAACCTAGAGAGTTGAGATTTTGATATAGAATCAGCTGCAGCATACTCTAAAGAATATCCGTTTAATTTTCTAAAATATCGAAAAGCTTCTCCGTAATTTTTCACACTTTCATTCCCTTAACTTTCTTTTCGAGCGATAAACATACCATATTCTTTAGGAATGATCAACATACCATTATTAAACTCACTTTCCAATCTTTTACGTATTATTTCCTCTTCTAGTGAACCTATTTCTGAAATTCCTTTAAACGATTGGATGTATTTAACTAGGTCATCTATACTAGTTACCTGTAACTCATCATCATAGAGTAATGTATCGACAGAGTTAAAACACCTACTCAGGTACCTTTTACCATTTTGTAAAGTAAACGTTTTATTTTCTAAATCTTGATTAACCTCATCTTTAAATAAATTTGCCAAATAATCTACAACTCCATTTTCACCAAATGTAGCACAGTAAAAAACACCTCCTGTTTTTAAGACTCTATTCACCTCAGATAGCGCTCTAGGAATATCATTCACATGATGTAGAAGCATATTAGCAATAACAATATCAAACGTTTCATTCTCAAAAGAAATCTTTTGAATATCCATTATCTCATAGTTGACATTGTCTCTATTTCCAATCACTGACTTCGTTGATTTTACCATATCTTTAGAAAAATCTGTAACAATCAACTGCTTCATTTTATCTATAGAATCACTATTGCTTTTCCACAGTTCTCCTGTACCACATCCTAATTCTAGAACCTTTATTTCATCAGTGATTTGGTAGTTAGAAAATATCCAATTATTAAATCCCAATTTATTTTTTGAATACTTCTTATGCAATTCTACTCGAATATCAAGATTATCATGACTTTTATATTGTTCAATTACTTTATCAATCATTTTAAATGACCTCCACTCTATAATTTGGCATTATATCACAAGAATAAAGATAGTGTTAAATAAGTTGTATAAATGCAAAAAAGGAATATTCCGTTATAGCAAAGTTGTAACACATTTCTATAAAGAAATTTATTCCTACGACTCAGTTTGGCATGCTTAACTTCCTAACTCAAAAACAAAGCATCGATTAATTTATCCGTTCTTCTTTTGAAACAGATTTGAACTGATAATTGCTCGTTTTAATTTAAAAAGCTCTTTTGAGCAAAACTTCATTTTTTTAAGAGTCCAACAATTTCTGTCTATCGCTTTTCTACTAGCAAAAAACCTACCTTGAGGCAAGTTTTCATTTATATATCTAATTTCGTAATAGTATAGTAAAATGAAATAAGGACAGTCAAATCGATTTCTAACAATGTTTTAGAAGTAAAGGTGTACTATTCTAGTTTCAATCTACTATAAATTTGATATGAGAATAGTCTTTCTCAACATCCTTATCCAACAAGCATGCTGTGGCGTCCTTCTTAACTTGAACCAGGTCAATATTCTGGGCTTGGGCTGCATAGACGCAGCCACAATAATATTGACGATAGATATCATACTCCTCACACATCTCTACTGAACGTTTGTAGCCTTGATTTTTCTTGAAATCGTTGGGAAGATAGTGGGTCGTGTAAATTTTTTGCACATCGATTCTGATGCTATTGATGGTTTGAGAATTCTTATGAGGACTGATGGTCAAGGCTGAACCAAAGTAGTCAAAGCCCAAGTCCATAGCCACTTGCGCTGTTTTATCCAGTCGGTAGTCAAAACAAACCTTGCAACGGTCGCCACCTTCAGGCTCTTCTTCCAGTCCTCTGACTAACTTACGTTATTCATTTGGTTCATAGGGAGCCTCTAGGTACTGAACCACATCTCCTGTCCTCTCATTGAAATCACTGACAAATTTTTGGGTGACGTAAGCCCGCTTATGGTATTCTGCCTTGGGATGGATATTAGAATTAGCAAAATAGATGGTCACATCTGCATACTTGGTCAAATATTCTAGGGTATAGGTACTGCAAGGGGCGCAGCAAACATGCATGAGAATGGTTGGCCGATGCTCATTTTTCTCTCATACTTGTACCATCTTCTGCATGACACGGTCATAATTAATCTTCTGATTGGGGTTCATCTTGCTCAGAATTTCTTCTACATCGATCATGTTATTCTCCTTTTTCTAGTCTTATTTTATCATATAAATTAGGAGAGCTCAAATCAATTTAGAAGTGAATAGCATAAAAAGGAGGGGTAGGCATTCCCTCCTTTTGTGTTTTTTATAAGTTGTTTTCTATAGAAAGCTTACATCATGCCGCCCATCATGCTTGGATCCATTGTCGGAGCCGGAGCTACTGGTTCTGGTTTATTGGCTACAACTGCTTCCGTAGTCAAAATCAAGCTGGCTACAGATGCTGCATTTTGAAGAGCTGAACGGCTCACTTTAACTGGGTCGATGATTCCCTCTTCAATCATGTTGATCCACTCGCCAGTTGCTGCGTTGAAGCCTGTACCAACTTCAGCATTTTTCAAACGATCGATAACGATTGAACCTTCAAATCCTGCATTGTGGGCGATTTGACGAACAGGTTCTTCCAAAGCACGGAGAACAATATTGCGTCCTGTTGCTTCGTCTCCTGTCAATTCCAAATCAGCCACGGCTGGGATAACATTTACAAGGGCTGTTCCACCACCTGCAACGATTCCTTCTTCAACAGCTGCACGAGTAGCGTTGAGGGCATCTTCAATGCGGAGTTTCATTTCTTTCAACTCAGTTTCAGTTGCGGCTCCGACCTTAATAACCGCTACACCACCTGACAATTTGGCCAAGCGTTCTTGCAATTTTTCACGGTCAAATTCAGAAGTTGTAGTTTCGATTTGAGACTTGATAACCGCAACACGGTGAGAAATCGCTTCAGGATTTCCTGCACCTTCTACAATAACCGTGCTATCTTTGTCCACGGTCACTCTCGCTGCTTGACCAAGAGCTTCAATTGTCGCATCTTTCAACTCAAGACCAAGGTCTTCTGTGATAACTGTTCCGCCTGTTAAGATGGCGATATCTTCAAGCATGGCTTTGCGACGGTCACCAAATCCAGGTGCCTTGACTGCTACCACGTTGAAGGTTCCACGAATCTTGTTCAAAACAAGAGTTGGAAGAGCTTCGCCATCCACATCATCTGCAATAATCAAGAGTGGACGATTGCTTTGGAGAATACTTTCGAGGAGTGGCAAGATTTCTTGGATATTGGAAATCTTCTTATCGGTAATCAAGATGTACGGATTTTCAAGGTCAGCCACCATTTTTTCGCTATCTGTCACCATATACTGTGAAAGATAACCACGGTCAAACTGCATACCTTCTACAACTTCAAGTTCTGTTTCCATACCACGTGACTCTTCGATAGTGATGACACCGTCTTTGCCAACTTTTTCCATGGCTTCAGAAATGTACTCACCGACTTTTTCAGAACGAGAAGATACGGCAGCAACCTGAGCGATAGCTTCTTTGTTGGCAACAGGGATGGCGTTGTTTTTCAAAGCTTCAACCGCTGCAGCAACCGCTGTTTCAATTCCACGACGAATGCCGATTGGATTTGCTCCAGCAGTGACGTTTTTGATTCCTTCGCGAACGATTGCTTGGGTCAAAACAGTTGCAGTTGTAGTTCCATCACCTGCGATATCATTGGTTTTTGAAGCTACTTCTGATACCAATTTGGCACCCATATTTTCAAAATGGTCTTCTAATTCAATTTCTTTGGCAATAGTCACACCGTCATTGGTGATGAGTGGTGAACCAAATGATTTTTCCAACACAACGTTACGACCTTTTGGTCCCAAGGTTACTTTAACAGTGTCTGCAAGGATATCGACACCACGAACCATAGCTGAACGAGCATCTGATGAAAATTTAATTTCTTTTGACATACTTACTTTCTCCTTCTATTCTTCAATGATTGCCAAGATGTTAGCTTCGCCTACGATGATGTACTTTTCATCGCCATCTTTGACATCAAGACCTGCGTGGGCTTCAACTAAGACACGGTCTCCAGGCTTAACGCTTGGAGCTACCAAGTCACCGTTCAAGGTACGAACACCTTGTCCAGTAGCTACAACTTGGGCTGTTTTTGTTTTTTCTTGGGCTGAGCCTGCAAGGACAAAGCCTCCAACAGTTTGTTCTTTTTCTTCGATTTTCAAGACCACACGGTCTCCTAATGGTTTCAACATCTGTTTTCCTCCATAATGAGATAGATAGTATTAGCACTCTTTATATCTGAGTGCTAATTCATAGTTCTATTGTATCACTTGGTCAGAAATAGTCAAGAAAAAAGTCTGACTTTCTCAAGATAAAAAGCCTGAGACCAACTCAGACTTTTTAATGTTTATACTCAATGAAAATCAAAGAGCAAACTAGGAAGCTAGCCGCAGGCTGCTCAAAGCATTGCTTTGAGGTTGTGGATAAAGCTAACGTGGTTTGAAGAGATTTTCGAAGAGTATTAAAATGGCAATTCTTCCTCTTCCAAAACCAAATCCGCCAAGTCTTGGCCTGCATTATTTTCACGCATGGCACGTTGGGCGCGACTTTCCAAAAGTTGGAATCCTGTGACAAGTACTTCGGTCACATAGTTCATTTGACCATTTTTCTCAAAGCGACGGGTACGCAATTCTCCATCCACTGAAATGAGACTTCCTTTAGTTGCGTAGCTGGCCAAGCTTTCTGCTAGTCTGCCCCAAAGAACCAAATTGACAAAGTCAGCTTCGCGCTCCCCATTTTGATCTTTGTAACGACGGTTCACAGCGATAGTTGCTCGCGCTACTGACTTGTCATTATTGGTTTTGTGCAATTCTGGTGTAGACGTCAAGCGTCCAATCATGATAACTTTATTATACATATTTTCTTCCTCCTACTTATCTATTCGTAGGAAATCAAAAAAAGTTACAGAAATTTGTAACTTTTCGAGGAATTTTTTTATTTTTTATGAACCATGAAACCTGTCGCTTGTTGATTTGCCATAATGGTCATATCTGTAATCTGCACACGACGAGGTTGACTGGTCACATAGACTACTGTGTCTGCAATATCCTGAGCTTGCAAGGCCTCAATGCCCTGATAGACGATTGCAGCACGCTCTTTGTCACCATGAAAACGTACCGCAGAAAAATCTGTTTCGACAATCCCTGGCTGAATGGTCGTCACCTTGATATCCGTTGCGATGGTATCAATTCGCAGTCCATCTGAAAAAGTCTTAACTGCTGCCTTGGTCGCTGAATAAACTGCTGCACCTGCATAGGCATAAATTCCTGCGGTTGAGCCCATATTGATGATATGTCCTTGATTGGCTTTTACCATTGCTGGCAAGAAACAGTGAGTAACTGCCATCAAACCTTTGACATTGGTATCCAGCATGGTCAACATATCCAACTCTTCATAGTCCTGATAAGGTGCTAAACCTAGAGCCAGTCCGGCATTGTTGACCAGAATATCAATCTGACCTATCGTTTCTAGAATATCAAAGCAGACAGTCTTTACCATGGTCATATCCGTGACATCTAGCGGAAAAGTCCAAACTGTTTGATTTGGAAAAGTTTCTGCAAACTCCGACTTGAGGATTTCTAGTCTGTCTATCCGTCGTCCAGTTAGAACGACATTCTCACCCTGCTCCAGATAAGCACGCGCAATTGCTTCACCAATACCTGATGTCGCTCCTGTAATCACTACATTTTTTGCCATCTTATTTCCTTCTATCTGGTCTATCAGATACTGACAACTTCTTAAACAGTCCAGTGCTTAGCTGGATCAAATGGAGTTCCAATAACTTGGTCTTCTGATAATTCAAGCACCCCACGTTTTTGCGGAGCATTTGGCAGATGCAATTCACGAGGACTGCACATCATGCCAAAACTCTTTTCACCACGAAGTTCGCCTGGGAAAATAAGATTGCCTTTGGGCATCATAGCTCCAGGAAGAGCGACAATGGTTTTCAGACCGACACGCGCATTGGGAGCACCTGCAACGATTTGTACTGTCTTGTCTCTTGCGACTGCAACTTGGCAGATGTTGAGGTGATCACTATCTGGATGGGCTACCATCTCGACAATCTCACCAACAACAAACTTAGGCTCCTTGTCATTGACAATTTCTTCTGCAAAACCTTCCGTTTGTAATTCTTGGTTCAAACGAGCGACTTGCTCATCTGATAAAAAGACTTGACCGCGCTCTGCAGTTTCAAACAAACTTGAAACTTCGAAAATATTCCACGCCACTGTTTCCCCACTATCTTTGAGGAAAACACGAGCTACCTTGCCTTTGCGCTCCACATTTAGTTTGGCATCTCCGCTATTTTTCACGATGACCATAAGGACATCACCGACATGTTCTTTATTATATGTAAAAATCATTGTTTCCTTTTTCTCCTATTTCAGTCCTAATAAAAAGTCGTTAATTTGTTGCTTGCTTTTACGGTCGCGATTGACAAAACGGCCGATTTCCTTGTCCTTTTCTAGTACAACAAGGCTGGGGATTCCATAAACATCCCAGAGTTTGGCCAAATCCATATACTGGTCTCGGTCCACTCGAATAAAGGTGAACTCTGGATTGGTCTCCTCAATTTCTGGCAAGGCAGGATAGATATAACGACAATCGCCACACCAGTCTGCCACAAAAAGGAAAACCTTCTTGCCATCTTTTTCTACTAAAGATGCTAATTCTTCTATACTTGCTGGTTGTATCATAAGACTTCCTCCTCATAGACTAGGTCTTCATTTTCATATACAAAGGTATAATGACGACCATCCTCAAAAATGACGCCACCAACCAAGCTCTCTAGACTGCTTTCATAGACTTGAACATAGAGAGTCGCGATTTCCCCCATGTCTGAAAAATGGTCTCGCACAATCGCTGTCAACTCTTCCTGAGTCTTCCTGAGCTTATAGTCATCTGCAACTTTTTTCGTAGCAAGGGCAAAGCTCCCAATACCAAACAGAGTCAGACCTGCCATCCACATTTTTTTAGCTTTCATACCATTCATTTTAACACAAAAAAGGCTTTAGGACAAATGAGGAAGCAGCAGAAAAGCAAGTAAAAAGCCTCTTCCTTTAAGGAAAAGGACTTCTTATACTCAATGAAAATCAAA
>NZ_VMKU01000110.1:0-3654 GCF_013276315.1 Streptococcus sp. 2741
ACGTAAGTTCTTTTCCCACGTGAAGAGAGTTCTGACGCCGACATCAAAAACCTTGGCTGCCTCGACATGGCTGTGCCCCTCTTTGATGTAATCTAATGCTCGCTGTTTAAAATCTGTACTATATGCCATAGCTTTATTATAACATGCTTGTTTGAAACTAAGCAACTATAACATTTTCCAAGGTAAATAATTAGAATGGTGTTCTAATACAGACACGCCTAATTTACCTTTATTATATTTTATAGACCTACTAAGTAAGTTATAAGCCTCCGTAGCACTTTTAGTGAAAAGCACATTGCAGTTACTGGCACTTAGAAAATTTTTAATTTTTTTCTTAACAGCCTCATATTCATTAGAAAAAATTAAATCATTTTTTGAATTATGTCTCTTAATGTTTATTGGAATTCCTGAATAAACTTCTGTTAATTTATTAACAACAGCTTTTGGCTTGGGAACTGTAGCTGCATTATCAAAATAAATAATATCTGATGTTTGAAAAGAAAATAAATTCCTCAACATATTTCACCACTTTGAAAATCTACTACCATTAAAAATTTCTACTTCCTAAGATTTAAAATTCGATTTATGTAATACATTGTATTGGCACATCTTTTGGGAAATACAACTGAACCATTTAATACTACTACAGAAACTTCATCACTACTATGGCTTCTGCTGACTTCTCATGATTCCTTGTTACTATGCTTTAGGCGCTCATGAAACCTCACGGAATCAGTCCCAGATCTTTCTTCCTTTATAACAGAGGACGTTAAAAGGTTACAGTGAAAATAGGAAATCGGACGCAGAGTCTTTGGACTCTAGGAAGATTTATCTTTTTCACACAAACCTTAGTCCGAATTCAATTACTTTCATGACTTACAGATATAAGTTACGACTACCTATATAAACTTTAGAGTTCTTGGCTATCTCATCTGCTAGATAGGCTTTCCTAGCACCTCTCTGTTCCTAGAACCAGGATTTCGCTATTCTTTCCTCTAACGTTTTTTACTCTAACGTCAGGGTCTATCTCCAGACCGTCTTCGTCCGCTACCTCACGATAGTCAGGATTGAGGGGCGCTGTTGGGTTCATCGGTAGCTAGTGCCCACAGAGGACTTGTTCCTCAGATGTAGGCCATGACCCGTCGTACCTAAAAAACTATCCGACCTTGACTTAAGACCAGATAGTTCATCATTTTTATTTTTCAGCTGTAAGGGCAGCCATTGTGATGTAGTTGTATGGTTTGTTGAAGTGTGGCAAGAAGAAGAGGTCTGTCAATGCCAATTTATCAATTGTTACATGCTCTTGGATAGCAAGTGAGAACATGTGAATTCCCATGCTGATTGAAATATCGTGTGAAACCATTTGGGCACCAAGAATTTCACGGCTATCTTTGTCAAAGACAATCTTAATCGCTACTTCATGGTTATCGTGTTTCATGAATTCTGGTTTTTGAAGATCGTTAAATCCTGTCTCAGTCGCATTGTAACCTGCAGCTTTTGCTTTTTCAAGAGTCAAACCAGTTGAAACCATGTGAAGACCATAGATTGAGATACCGTTTGAACCTTGAACACCGATTCCTTCCAATTCATGTCCACAAGCATTGTAGGCACCAACGATACCAGTACGAACTGCGTTTGAAGCAAGGGCGATGTAGCTTGTGTCTTTACGAGCATTATCATAGACAGTCGCACAGTCACCAACTGCAAATACACCTGGAATTGAAGTTTCTTGTTTCTTATCTACAAGGAAAGCACCATTTCGGAAGAGTTCAATCTTACCGTCAGCAAGAGCTGTGTTAGGACGGAAACCAACCGCAAGAACAACCATATCCACATCAAAAGTTTCTTTATCGGTAATCAAGCGTTCAACTTTACCGTCACCTTCGATTGCTTTAACAGTTTGACCAAGAGCCAAGCGGATGTTGTGGTCTTCCAAGTTCTTCGCCATCATTTGTGTAAAGTCTTTGTCATAGTAACCGTTCAAGACAGTATCAACGATATCGACAAGGACAACTTCTTTTCCAAGACGCTCAAAGGCTTCAGCAAGTTCAACACCAATGTAACCACCACCAACAACGGCGATACGGTCAAGGTGTTGGCTCTTGTCAGCAAGTTTATTGATCACTTCTTCAGCGTTTTGGTACAATTTCACGAATTGTACGTTTTCAAGAGTTGCTTTAAATTCGCGGTTTCCTTTAAGAATTTCAACACCTTCTATTGGTGGCAAGATTGGTGTAGAACCTGTAGCGAAAATCAATTTCTCGTATGATTCTTTGTGCTCTTTTCCTTCAACTTCGGCTGTGACTACTTTGTTATCATAGTCGATTGAAAGAACAGGTGAGTTCATGTAAACCTTAGCACCTTTAGCTTCCAATTTTTCTTTATCAGAATAGAACAAGCCTTCAGCACCGTCAATTTGATTACCAATCCAAAGAGCCATTCCACATCCTAGGAAAGAGATGCTAGAGTTTTGGTCAAATACAACAATTTCGTTCTCATTTCCAAAATTATCCAACATAGTATTAATACATGCTGTACCAGCATGGTTAGCACCGACTACAACAATTTTACTCATAAAAAATTTCCTACTTTCATTCTAAATTTACCTTACTAGTATACCATTTATTGTCAGCGTTTACCAGAGGTTTGCTATTACTTTATCATTTTTTATCAAAAACAATTCTCCATTTATCCTAATTTCAAGCCTAATGAATTTTTTTAAGCATATTTCTTGACTTTTTCCAAATTTAATTTATGAAAATTCTAGCTTTATGGTATTATAATAACATGAAAATAAAATACAAGGTCTTCCATTTATATAATTATTTGATATTGCAACTTATTTTCTACAAAAGAAAAAAGTTGCTAGCTTGCCTCTTCGTTCACATTCTGAACTCCTAACGGGAACCACTATCACTATTTCATTAGTTAATGAGTGAGCAGATATCTTACTCTAAAAATCCTTTGATTTGCTCAAAAAGCTTGAATACCATTTCAATGCCAATAGTCAAGAATCTGAGTTGATGGAAATCAATTATCAAGCAGGAATAGCCCCCGTCACTGTTCATCCAGACCTGTTTGAACTGATTTCACTTGGTTTAGAGCATAGCCTAGCACTCTATAGCCAGCTCAACATCAGTATTGATCCCCTAATTCAAACCTGGCGCATTGGTTTTTCAGATGCCAAAGCTGCACAACCTCAAGAAATTGAAGCGGTGCTGTCTCTAATCAATCCTCATGATATCGAGTTAGATTCTTCTACTTCCATTGTATTCTTAAAGCAGAAAGGAATGAAAATCGATTTAGGTTGTTTAGTCAAGGGTTATAGTGCAGATAAAGGGTGCCCAATTTCTTAGAAAAGAGGGTATGACTTCTGCCTTGATCAATCTGGGAGGGAGTATCCTGACCATTGGAAAAAATCAGGCAAGAGGGGATAACCCTTGGCAAATCGAGATTCAAGATTCAGCCAATCCGAGGGGAAATCACTTAATGACCATTCCCGTTGTCAATCAATCTGTCGTGACTTCAGGCATTTATGAACGTCACCTGACAGTCGATGGACAAGATTACCATCACATTTTTGACAATAGACTTCCTGCAAAACTAGAATCCTAGTTCATGATTGATAATACCAACAATCAAATTCATTCGTAA
>NZ_VMKU01000111.1:0-4623 GCF_013276315.1 Streptococcus sp. 2741
CTGACTTCGTCAGTCTTATCTACAACCTCAAAGCAGTGCTTTGAGCAACCTGCGGCTAGTTTCCTAGTTTGCTCTTTGATTTTCATTGAGTATAAATAGATGGAAAAGAAAATCTTGTACAAGTTCCTGACAATTTCTTTCTTTTCGTGTATAATAGTGGAAAAGAGCTAAAACGAGGTATGGTTATGGAAGCAGTCCTTTACTCAACATTCCGAAATCATTTAAAGGACTACATGAAGAAGGTAAATGATGAATTTGAGCCTTTGACGGTGGTCAATAAAAATCCAGATGAGGACATTGTAGTTCTTTCAAAGAGCGAATGGGACAGTATTCAGGAAACCCTGAGAATCGCTCAAAATAAGGAGTTATCAGACAAGGTTTTGCGAGGAATGGCTCAAGTCCGTGCTGGAAGCATTCAGGTCCATGTGATTGAGGAGTGATGAATGCTACTCAAGTTTACAGAAGATGCGTGGGCAGATTATTGCTACTGGCAAAACCAAGATAAAAAAACACTAAAAAGAATCAATAAATTAATCAAGGATATTCAACGCGATCCATTTACAGGAATAGGAAAACCAGAGCCACTCAAATATGATTACCAAGGAGCCTGGTCACGGCGTATTGATGCAGAAAATCGCTTGATTTATATGATGGATGGAGATAGCGTGGCTTTCTTGTCCTTTAAAGATCATTACTAAAGTCTACTGCGAAGTAGGCTTTTTATTTTTTAAATTTTTATTAGTAAGTTTAAGATAAAGTTTTTTGGAAAATGACAGAATCCCTAATACAAAAGACAAAAACTCAGAAAAGAAAGTTAGTATATGAACTTCGATCTTTACCCTTGAATTCGCTTTATAACTCTTAATTTGTGGTATAATGAAGAGAATTGTAAATCATAAAAACAGGGGAAGCAAATGTCTAATTTTAAAGAAAAACTACCGATATTCCAGTCGAACGATGTTCAGATTTCAAATGTAGTCAATGCAGTTTGGTCGATTGCGAACACCTTACGTGGAGCTTATCGTTCGGATAAGTATCGAGTGATGTAATTAAAAATTGGATGAGAAGAAAAGATACAATTGAGTTTCTTGGTTTATGGAAAAGCTTAAACAACATGAATTTCAATTCGGTCGAATTCGACCGAATTAAATCGGAAGCTGGATATAATTCATTTACATTGTCTCCTAAGAAATGGGTAGAGAAAACTGGAGCAATCGGAATTATCTCAAAAGGTGGAAGATATGGTGGTGCATTTGCACATACAGATATTGCCTTTGAATTTGCTTCATGTATTTCTGCTGAATTTAAGATGTATGTAATTCAGGATTACAAAAGACTTAAGTCAGATTAAAATTCTAAGATATCATTAGGCTGGAATTTGAATAGAGAAATTTCTAAGATTAACTACAAAATTCATACAGATGCAATCAAAGAATATCTCTTAAAAGATCTTACCAACGAACAGTTGTCTTACAAGTATGTAAGTGAAGCAGATATGATCAATGTTGTTTTATTTAACAAAAGAGCTAAACAGTGGCGTGAAGAAAATAGGAACAATTAGTACAACACTTGTAGTAGTTGCGGGAGTAAGTGCGGGTGTGCTTGGAGGAAAATTTGACTTTAAATTTCCTAAAAAGATTTAATGGAGAGTAATAAATATGAAGTTTAAAAATTATCTATTTGATTTATATCCTTATTTTCCCCAAAGGTTTTTCATTATATAATAGAAAGGATCCTGATGTATGTAGTAAGGCGTTGTACGATGATTTATGTAAGATGTTTTTTGATGATGATTCAAAAGAAAAACTTAAAATAACATCTGTATGTAATAAATGCCAAAACTTTGGAAATGGAGATTTTTATACTTTATTTATTGATAAGGATAAGTATTTATTATCAAGTGATTATATAGGAGCCTCTATTTATTGGGCAAGAAAGGCAGGATTAAACGACAGAATAATTTTAGATCATTTGAGTATTTCAAGAACAATAGGTGGACACATTCTTTTCCCTAGAGGTGGTGGAAAATCAGAAACCGTTAATACAGCTAGAGGTGGAAAACCTAGAATCAAGAATGGAATTTATAAAGGATATTATGATCGTTTTGATTTAACACTATATGCTATAAAAGAATGGTTTGCGGGAAATAATAATTCAAAAATAGATTATGCTATAGAGAATTACCGTGAATGGTTTGAACTATTTTTTGATGATGATAATTGTAAAAATGGATTTGAGAAATTTGTCGAGTTTTTTAAGTTAGAAGGATTTATATATGAGCAAAATAAAATTATAGATTTAATTAAATCAGATTTAGAGAACAATCAGGTTGTCTTTTTAGATAAAGAAGATATTAGGATTGCTAGCACAGAAGAAGAATATATAAGATATATGAAAAATCTTAATATCATTATTCTAGAAAGAACTAAAAAAATATTATTATAAATATTTCAGCACCAGTTAAATAAAATGTGCGTTTTCTTTATCAAAAAAATTAATAAAAGAGGTTACCAAGAGGGATAAATTTTAAGTGTAGGGGGAATTTATCCTTTTTGCTTTTGAGGTAGAAGAGAAATCTATTGAATTATCCTATGAATATGTAGATGATGGATATAGTGGTTCTAATTTTGAGCGACCAAATTTTAAGAATATGATTGATGACCTGAATAAAGGAAAGTTTTCTATCATTATGGTAAAAGATTTATCTCGTTTCGGCAGAGAGTATATCGAGTCAGGAAAGTACTTACAAAAGATATTTCTTGAAAAAAGGTATTCGCTTTATATCTGTAAATGATAACTATGATAGTGATAATGCGGATGTTAGCGATATCCATTTAAGGTTTGTGAAAATTACTTTTTTATGGTAGAATGTAAAAGAATGTATGTCATTCGGAATAACAATAAAATGAGGTAAAAACATGGAAATCATGTCGCTTGCGATTGCTGTTTTTGCCGTCATCATTGGTTTAGTCATTGGATATGTCAGCATCTCAGCTAAGATGAAATCATCTCAGGAAGCTGCAGAGTTGATGCTTTTAAATGCTGAACAAGAAGCAACTAATTTACGTGGACAAGCTGAGCGTGAAGTGGATTTACTTGTTAATGAAGCCAAACGTGAAAGCAAGTCTCTTAAAAAAGAAGCACTATTGGAGGCCAAAGAAGAAGCCAGAAAATACCGTGAAGAAGTGGACGCTGAATTCAAATCAGAACGTCAAGAACTCAAACAAATCGAAAGTCGTTTGACAGAGAGAGCTACTAGCCTTGACCGTAAGGACGACAATTTGACGAGTAAAGAACAAACACTTGAACAAAAAGAACAAAGTATTTCTGATAGAGCGAAAAACCTTGATGCGCGTGAAGAGCAATTAGAGGAAGTCGAAAGACAAAAAGAAGCAGAACTAGAGCGTATTGGTGCTCTGTCTCAGGCAGAAGCACGAGATATTATCTTGGCACAGACAGAGGAAAACTTGACCAAGGAGATTGCCAGTCGTATTCGCGAAGCTGAGCAAGAGGTCAAGGAACGTTCTGACAAAATGGCCAAGGACATCCTGGTTCAAGCTATGCAACGTATCGCTGGTGAATATGTAGCGGAGTCAACAAACTCAACGGTTCATCTGCCAGACGATACTATGAAGGGACGCATTATTGGTCGTGAAGGTCGTAACATTCGTACCTTTGAAAGTTTGACAGGGGTCGATGTGATTATCGACGATACACCAGAAGTGGTGACCTTGTCAGGATTTGATCCGATTCGTCGTGAGATTGCCCGTATGACTATGGAAATGTTGCTCAAGGATGGTCGTATCCACCCAGCTCGTATCGAAGAGTTGGTTGAGAAAAACCGTCAAGAGATTGACAATAAGATCCGTGAATACGGTGAGGCTGCTGCCTATGAGATTGGCGCACCAAACCTTCATCCAGACTTGATGAAGATTATGGGTCGCTTGCAATTCCGGACTTCATATGGCCAAAATGTTTTGCGCCATTCGATTGAGGTTGCTAAGTTAGCTGGTATTATGGCCAGCGAGCTTGGTGAGAATGCGGCTCTTGCCCGTCGTGCTGGATTCCTTCACGACATCGGAAAAGCCATTGACCGCGAGGTTGAAGGTAGCCACGTTGAAATCGGTATGGAATTGGCACGTAAGTACAAGGAACATCCAGTTGTGGTCAATACGATTGCTAGTCACCACGGAGATGTTGAAGCTGAGAGCGTCATTGCAGTTATCGTTGCTGCAGCAGATGCCTTGAGCGCAGCTCGTCCAGGTGCTCGTAGTGAGTCTCTTGAAAGCTACATCAAGCGTCTCCATGATTTGGAAGAAATTGCGAACGGCTTTGAAGGGGTACAAAATAGCTTTGCCCTTCAAGCAGGACGTGAAATTCGTATCATGGTCAATCCAGGAAAAATCAAGGACGACAAAGTCACAATCTTAGCTCACAAAGTTCGTGAGAAAATTGAAAACAATCTCGATTACCCAGGAAATATCAAGATAACCGTGATTCGTGAGCTTCGTGCAGTAGATTATGCTAAATAATAAAAAACTGAGGTCAGTGAAATCTGACTTCAGTTTTTTTGAAGTACGACGGGCATGTGGTGCATCTGAGGTGTAATACTCTTCGAAAATC
>NZ_VMKU01000112.1:0-4666 GCF_013276315.1 Streptococcus sp. 2741
TTTTTCACTTATGGTATAATAAGCATTGTATTTATTGTATATGAATCTGGAGAAAAAATCAAAGATATTTTTGAAGGATAATATGAGAATAAGGGAGAATATATGACCTTAGAATGGGAAGAATTTCTAGATCCTTACATTCAAGCTGTTGGTGAGTTAAAGATTAAACTTCGTGGCATTCGTAAGCAATATCGTAAGCAAAATAAGCATTCTCCGATTGAATTTGTGACCGGTCGAGTCAAGCCAATTGAGAGTATAAAAGAAAAAATGGCCCGTCGTGGTATTACTTATGCGACCTTGGAGCACGATTTGCAGGATATTGCTGGTTTGCGTGTGATGGTCCAGTTTGTAGATGACGTTAAGGAAGTAGTGGAGATTTTGCACAAGCGTCAGGACATGCGAATCATACAGGAGCGAGATTACATTACTCATCGAAAAGCATCAGGCTATCGTTCCTATCATTTGGTAGTAGAATATATGGTTGATACCATCAATGGAGCCAAGACTATTTTGGCAGAAATTCAAATACGTACCTTGGCCATGAATTTCTGGGCAACGATAGAACATTCTCTCAACTACAAGTACCAAGGGGATTTCCCAGAGGAGATTAAGAAGCGACTGGAAATTACAGCTAGAATCGCCCATCAGTTGGATGAAGAAATGGGTGAAATTCGTGATGATATCCAAGAAGCCCAGGCACTTTTTGATCCTTTGAGTAGAAAATTAAATGACGGTGTAGGAAACAGTGACGATACAGATGAAGAATACAGGTAAACGAATTGACCTGATAGCCAATAGAAAACCGCAGAGTCAAAGGGTTTTGTATGAATTGCGAGATCGTTTGAAAAGAAATCAGTTTATACTCAATGATAGCAGTCCGGACATTGTCATTTCCATTGGTGGAGATGGCATGCTCTTATCGGCCTTTCATAAGTATGAAGACCAACTTGATAAGGTACGCTTTATCGGTCTTCATACAGGACATCTGGGCTTTTATACCGATTATCGTGATTTTGAGTTGGATAAGTTAATGACCAATTTGCAGCTAGATACCGGAGCAAGGGTTTCTTACCCTGTTCTAAATGTGAAGGTTTTTCTTGGAAATGGAGAGGTCAAGATTTTTCGTGCCCTCAATGAAGCCAGCATCCGCAGGTCTGATCGAACCATGGTGGCAGATATTGTCATCAATGGTGTTCCCTTTGAACGTTTTCGTGGAGACGGGCTAACAGTTTCAACACCGACTGGTAGTACGGCTTATAACAAGTCTCTTGGCGGTTCTGTTTTACACCCTACCATTGAAGCTTTGCAATTAACGGAAATTGCCAGCCTCAATAATCGTGTCTATCGAACGCTGGGCTCTTCCATTATCGTTCCTAAGAAGGATAAGATTGAACTCATTCCAACGAGAAATGATTACCATACCATTTCGGTTGACAATAGCGTTTATTCTTTCCGTAATATTGAGCGTATTGAGTATCAAATCGATCATCATAAGATTCACTTTGTCGCGACTCCTAGCCATACTAGTTTCTGGAACCGTGTTAAGGATGCCTTTATCGGCGAGGTGGACGAATGAGGTTTGAATTTATCGCAGATGAGCATGTCAAGGTTAAGACCTTCTTAAAAAAGCACGAGGTTTCTAAGGGGCTTCTGGCCAAGATTAAGTTTCGAGGTGGGGCTATTCTGGTCAATGACCAACCACAAAATGCAACCTATCTATTGGATCTTGGGGACCGCGTTACTATCGATATTCCCGCTGAGGAAGGCTTTGAAACCTTGGAAGCTATCGAGCGCCCACTGGATATTCTCTATGAGGATGACCACTTTCTAGTCTTGAATAAACCCTATGGAGTTGCCTCTATTCCTAGTGTTAACCACTCCAATACTATTGCCAATTTTATCAAGGGTTACTACGTCAAGCAAAATTACGAAAATCAGCAAGTTCACATTGTGACCAGGCTTGATAGGGATACTTCTGGCTCGATGCTCTTTGCCAAGCACGGCTATGCCCATGCACGATTGGACAAGCAGTTGCAGAAGAAGTCCATTGAAAAACGCTACTTTGCTTTGGTTAAAGGTGATGGACACTTGGAGTCAGAGGGGGAAATTATTGCCCCGATTGCGCGTGATGAAGACTCCATTATTACCAGACGGGTGGCTAAAGGTGGAAAATATGCCCATACTTCCTACAAGATTGTAGCTTCTTATGGAAATATCCACTTGGTCGACATTCGGCTGCACACTGGTCGAACCCACCAAATTCGAGTCCACTTTTCTCATATTGGTTTTCCTTTGTTGGGCGATGATTTGTACGGTGGTAGTCTGGACGACGGCATCCAACGTCAGGCCCTGCATTGCCATTACCTATCCTTTTATCATCCATTTTTAGAGCAAGATTTGCAGTTAGAAAGTCCCTTGCCGGATGATTTCAGCAACCTTATTACCCAGTTATCAACTAATACTCTATAAAAACTGTTTCAGAGTATAATTATTATCTTAAAGGAGAAAACTCATGGAAGTTTTTGAAAGTCTCAAAGCCAACCTTGTTGGTAAAAATGCTCGTATCGTTCTCCCTGAAGGGGAAGAGCCACGTATTCTTCAAGCGACTAAACGTTTGGTAAAAGAAACAGAAGTGATTCCTGTTTTGTTAGGAAATCCTGAAAAAATTAAAATTTATCTTGAAATTGAAGGGATCATGGATGGTTATGAAGTCATTGACCCTCAACATTATCCTCAATTTGAAGAAATGGTTGCTGCCTTGGTGGAGCGTCGCAAGGGCAAAATGTCTGAAGAAGATGCACGCAAGGTTTTGGTTGAAGATGTAAACTACTTTGGTGTTATGTTGGTTTACTTGGGCTTGGTTGATGGAATGGTGTCAGGTGCGATTCATTCAACTGCTTCAACAGTTCGTCCAGCCCTACAAATCATTAAAACTCGTCCAAATGTAACTCGTACTTCAGGTGCCTTCCTCATGGTTCGTGGCTCTGAACGTTACCTATTTGGAGACTGTGCTATCAACATCAATCCAGATGCAGAAGCTTTGGCTGAAATTGCCATCAACTCAGCAATCACAGCTAAGATGTTTGGAATCGAGCCTAAAATTGCTATGCTAAGCTATTCTACTAAAGGTTCAGGTTTTGGTGAAAGCGTTGATAAGGTCGTTGAAGCAACTAAAATTGCTCACGACTTGCGCCCTGACCTTGAAATCGATGGTGAGTTGCAATTTGATGCAGCCTTTGTTCCTGAAACTGCAGCTTTGAAAGCTCCTGGAAGTACGGTAGCTGGTCAAGCAAATGTCTTCATCTTCCCAGGTATCGAGGCAGGAAATATCGGATACAAGATGGCTGAACTTCTTGGTGGCTTTGCGGCAGTAGGTCCTGTTTTGCAAGGTTTGAACAAGCCTGTTAACGACCTCTCTCGTGGATGTAATGCAGATGATGTTTACAAGTTAACCCTTATCACAGCAGCTCAAGCAGTTCATCAATAGTGAAAACTATAAAGCGATATACTATGCTATACTGTAGTTATGAAACTATGTACGAAAAGCACTGCCATTAACTCCTGAGAACTAAATTACTGATTGGTGTCAAAAAGGACAACTTCCAAGCGATGATATCCTGTCTATATACGACCTATAGAAATCTGTAATATACATGTCCGTAAAACGATAAATTCCCTTTTTGATTTTAAATGAGTATGAAAAGAGAATTTTTTCATGAGAAAACGCATAATATTGAGTGTTTTGACACCTGCTATTATGCGTTTTTTATAATTTTTGCACCTTTCTTAGCCTTTGTTATCGACAAGTATTGTTTTCTAGCTTCTTGTTTTTAGAATGGCAATTTCCCAGCGAAAGCACCCAGTTTTTTCTTGGTAGTTTTATCGATTTGTTCAAGAGCAGAGTTGATGGCTTGAACGGTCATATCAGAAAGAGTTTCAAGGTCCTCTGGGTCAACGACAGCTGGATTAAAGTCAATGCTGACAACTTTCTTATCTCCAGTTAAGGTCGTTTGGACAAGGTCTTGAGCAGATTTGCCAACAAATTGCATGGCAGCAAGTTCGGCCTGGCTTTGTTCCATTTGTTTTTGAAGTTTTTGTGCTTGACGCATCATGTTTTGCATGTTCATCATAAGATTTCTAAAGTTCCTTTCATCTCAAGGGGATAATCCTTGTTGTTAACAAGTGCCTGATTTTCTCTCCTAATTGTTATTAGTAGCATAGCCATCAAGCCCAAGTATTGATTTTATTATACCATTTTTTTAAGACATAGTCTTTTATTGGTGAGAGTTATTTATATCAAGGAGTGATTAGAAATAAATTAAAATAATTATTTTTGTTAAGAGGGGCTCTATTCTAGTTTCATGGAAATGATTTTACTAAAGGTTTGTATGCTTTGTCTACAAACATGTTACCTCTATCTATTTTCGGATAAATAGTTGTCTATTATTATTTTTATGCTAATAGTAAAATCTAAATGGTAGCCTCCCGACTTTATCACTTAAAAAATACAAAAGGGCAGCTACCCCCTTGCGCCACAAGGGATTTCGCTGTTCTTTAATCTCGTTTAGGTGTTGTATATGGAGCTTTGGCGTAATTTTTGAGTTCTTCAAACTTCACGAACCCTTTGTTCCATTCCATGCCCAATAATCTATTTAGTAGCTGCATA